>CBDTWQ010000149.1:0-5017 GCA_965364115.1 uncultured Gammaproteobacteria bacterium
CATTGCATGGTATACAACATACAACAGATTTTCGAGGCAAGGTTTAATGGCAAAAAAATGGGTCCGATACCAACACAGCGAGCAACAGGGCTTTGGCACACTAGAAAACGAAACTATTCACTGCCACAGCGGCAACCTGTACGAAGACCCGCAAGCTACCGGCAAAACCATTTCGATCAACGACGTCACTTTGCTTTCGCCCTGCCAGCCCAGCAAAATTGTCGCTATGTGGAATAACTTTCATCAGTTGGCCGCCGCACAAGACCTTACGCCCCCAGAATTTCCGTGTTATTTCATCAAACCAGCCAGCTGCGTTTCGCATCATGGCGCGGAAATCATTCACCCCGAAGGTTACGATGGCCGACTCATTTATGAAGGTGAACTCGGTGTCGTCATCAGCAAAACCTGCAAGAACGTCAGCCGCGAAGACGCCGCTGACTACGTGCTGGGTTATACCTGTATCAACGATGTAACCGCAATTCATCTGCTCTTTAAATATGAAGCCTTCCCACAGTGGACGCGCGCGAAAAGCTTCGATAGCTTTGGCATCATCGGCCCTTGCATTAGTGAAATCGATGACCCCGGCTCACTGAGTGTGCGCACCGAGGTCAATGGAGAAGAACGCCAAAACTACCCGGTTGCCGACATGTTCTTTTCGCCACTTGACTTAGTCAGCCTGATTTCCGGCGATATGACACTGGAACCCGGTGATGTCATCGCTTGCGGCACATCCCTTGGGGTTAAAACCATGAAGCCGAATACTACTGTGGACGTGATTATCGATGGGGTGGGCACACTGACCAACAGCTATAAGATGGATCCTAAATAACCCAATCGGAACCATTCTCCAACCCGAAATCCACATATAGACCCAACCATGTCGGGGGTTATTTAGGGCGTTATTTTTGCGAGAGTCAGGAAAATTCGCAACCTCGAAGAGGTTCCTGATAAAGAGACGGCGCAGAGCACCGTCTCTAGTGATTCATTCAAACCGAGAATTAAACGACTAAAACTGGTTCATCGTGTTGTCTTTACCCGAGGCTTTCAGTGCCTGGGCACCTGAGAAATACCCTTTGTGATCATCACCCATATCAGAACCCGCCATGTTCTGGTGCTTAACACAGGCTACGCCTAATCGGATTTCTTCGCGCTGAACTTTAGAGACATAACCCAGCATACCTTCGTCACCAAAATAATCCTTCGCTAAGGTATCGGTCGACAGTGCAGCTGTGTGGTAGGTCGGAAGTGTGATCAAGTGATGGAAAACACCTGCAACACGTGCGGCGTCAGCCTGGAACGATCGAATTCGATCATCAGCAGCGATACCTAGTTCAGTGTCGTCGTAATCAACGCTCATCAAACCAGCACGATCATAAGCCGAAACATCTTTACCGTCTGTACTCCAAGCGTCGAACACCTGTTGCCGAAAGTTAAGTGTCCAGTTGAAAGATGGACTGTTGTTATAAAGCAGTTTGGCATTCGGAATCACTTCTCGGATGCTGTTAATCATGCCACCAATTTGGTCCAGATGAGGTTTTTCGGTTTCAATCCATAACATGTCCGCGCCATTTCTAAGCGCCGTAATTCCGTCGAGTACGCAACGTGCTTCGCCGCTACCTTCTTTAAAACGTACCAGACCATTCGGCAGGCGAACCGGCTTAACCAGCTGCCCATTTTGTTTGATCACCATATCGCCATTGGAAATATCGTCGACCGAGTTAACGGGCTCAGTTTCGAGGAAAGCGTTGTATTGCGAAGCAAGATCACCGTCAACTGTAGACACCGGAATTTTTTGAGTCAGGCCAGCACCCAATGAATCAGTACGTGCAACGATGACCCCATCTTCGACACCCAATTCAAGGAATGCATATCGAATGGCGTTGATCTTGGCGATGAAGTCTTCATGAGGAACGGTCACCTTACCATCCTGATGACCACATTGTTTAACGTCTGAAACTTGATTCTCAATTTGAATGCAGCAGGCGCCTGCTTCTATGATTTTCTTCGCTAACAGGTAGGTTGCTTCTTCGTTACCAAAACCAGCATCGATGTCGGCAATAATGGGCACGACATGAGTTTCATGGTTATCAATTTGATTTTGAATGCCTTTTTCTTTCACGCTATCGCCAGCGTCACGAGCGGCATCAAGCTCACGAAATAAACCACCCAGCTCACGCGCATCGGCCTGACGCAGATAAGTGTAAATTTCTGCAATCAATTCAGGTACCGTGGTTTTTTCGTGCATCGACTGATCGGGAAGTGGCCCAAATTCTGAACGTAACGCGGCAATCATCCAGCCCGACAGGTATATATAGGAGCGCTTTGTTGTGCCCATGTGTTTCTTTATCGCTATCATTTTTTGTTGTGCGATAAATCCGTGCCAACAACCCAATGACTGGGTGTATTTCGATGAATCACCATCGTAAGCCACCATGTCTTCACGCATAATTTCAGCGGTGTATTTCGCAATATCGATACCCGTTTGGAATCGGTTTTGAGCACGCATTCGGGCTACAGATTCGGGGTTAATCGCATTCCAGCTGTCACCTTGCGCACCACACAATGCGGCGACGTCAACGATGTCTTGTTTATATTGAGTCATGGTAGGCCTCTGGCTAAGTGGTTTATTCAATCGTAATCGAATCTTATCACCTAAAATTGGAATAGATGTGAGCTAACCCTATTATTCATTCAAACTATATGATAATGATATGAGTAATAGTCTGCGTCAGTTGCGCATATTGCTCGATGATTGGTTACTGATAAGCGCCAGTGAAGGCCTGAGCTCTACTGAAAGGGGCATGGTAACCCAAACCAGCAACCCCAGGAAACCTATTTACAGACTCGACATCTACAGGCCGGACAGTATGCTCACATTTTTACAATTCATGGTCAGGCAGCCGAATTGCAGGCACATTAGTCGATTCATTGCCTGATTATCCCAGCAGCTAAAGCGGTCAGAGCAAAAACAACAGTTCAAAAAAAATAGACATCCACCCAGTCCATTTCACTTTCAAATAGAAACCGATGTCGGTTGTGATTGAAACTTTCGACAAGCCCTTCCTCGGGCGAATTGATATAATACGAGAATCGCAAAGTGGTTCCAATTTGCTCTGACCGGGTTGGAGATCAGCTAAGAAGCTAACCTGAAAAAATTAATGGTAATTGATAATGAGTGAACAAGAACCCGTCGTTTTTTATCCGGGGAAGATCAAGCTTATCCCGATCGCCCTTAACATTGCTGTCGCGCCAATGTTGCTTTATTTCTTAGGACTCTGGCCATGGCCTCCCACGGCTTTACACTTCGCGGTGTTTGCATTGACGGCGATTGTTGCTTTTCAATTTGTAAAACGCAGCATTAAGAAACCCCGAATGATTTTTGACAACGAAGGCATTCACTTTGGTGGTGTAAGTTATCCAACGAAGTCGATTATTTCGATTCAACCCTATATGCGGGCACTGAGAATTAAGTTTGATAAAGAAGGCAAGGAAAAGGAGAAAATCGCCAACCTCTGGTGGGCTAGCAAGGACGACATCAGGAGAATTTATGAAATTGCGACGGCGCGTTACACGGTTATGGATTAACTAGTTAGGGCTATCAATATAGATTGAATCAGTGAATAAAGATAACCGGAATCCTGGCGTGAGCCAGCAAATGTCCAGTTACACTTCCCATGATAATGTTTCTAAGCTTCGGACGACTATAACCACCCACGATTAGCCGATCACATTCCATTTCATCCGCTTTAGCTAACAAAGCTTCACCTGCCGACATCTTTCGGGTATTAAAAAGCGCGGGCTCGGCCGATATCCCATGGCATCCCAGGTAGGTGCAGGCGTCTTGCGCATTCACCGATTGCTTCATACGATCTTCCGAACTCAGAACAAACACTTTATCTGCCCTTTTTAAGTTACTGAGCATCGATGAGATTGCCTGCGCTGCCTCCTTACTACTATTCCAGCCGATCGCGAGGCGCTTGCCTGGAATATCAAGCACTGAGTCGCGCTGCGTCATTAAAACAGGGCGACCACTCTCTCGCAGTGCGGCTTCGAAAGAGCTGGGTGGCGGTGTTGTTTTAACCGGTTGTGGCACGATAATCAGGTCTGCAAGACGGCCATACCGGCCAATTAGTTCATCGCGTTGGCCGGTGCGTTCCAGGAAATCAGCGGAAACTTTTCCATACCCGCCATTGCGCGGTTGAACAGGGACGTTATACCTTTCGCAAATTTCAGCGAACCGTTGCTTTAGCGCTTCGCATTCTTTATGAGCGGTTGCATTAGCTGATTCAATAATGGTCTTACGCATGTTGTCCGATAACCCCAAGGTGCTGAATGGAATCATGTGCTCTGTTTCGTTTTGCACATATAACAGATCCAGGTGACCTTCATTACGCACGGCCATACTGATTGCGGTTTCCATCAGCGAGTCTGCTGTACTGCTTTCGCGGATGGGTAATAAGATTGTTTTAAAAGCCATAGTAAAAATCCATCAATGAACAACTAAAATTGTAATAACCCGTTCGAATTATATCTGACGTCTATAACCTGGAATATAGGACATCAGGCTATAGGCCATTTACGGTAATAACACGATCTTACCAAAATGACCGCCCTTTTCCATTAACTGGTGGGCCTTCGACGCTTCGCTCAAGGGATAACTGGCCTCAATCAGCGGCTCAATGACGCCCGTTGCAAACAGTGGCATCACCGTCGTTTCAAATTGTCGAATGATGGCGGCTTTTTCGGTAATCGAGCGTGATCGGAGAACAGAGCCAATAATTTGCTGACGTTTAACCATGACCATTGCCAGGTTAACTTCAGCCTTGATGCCACCCATAACGCCAATCAAAACAAGGCGGCCGTATACGGCCAATGACTTAAGATTGGATTCCAGATATTTGGCTCCGATGTGATCGAGAATGACATCGACGCCTCGCTTATTGGTTAACTGTTTAATTTCTTCTGCAAAAGCCTGGTTTCGATAATCAAAAACGTGATTAGCACCCTGCTGTTTAAT
>CBDTWQ010000150.1:0-5005 GCA_965364115.1 uncultured Gammaproteobacteria bacterium
AGGATCATCAAATTCGGGCTGATCAGTCGAATCAATGCAAACATCAATCTTGATTTCTCACCGCCACTTAACTGATTGACAGGCTGGCTAAAATCTCGATAGGCGACACCTGATTGAATCAGCACTCGTTTAATTCGCTCATCAAGCGCTTCTGCGCGGTTTCGAAGCCAGTCGAAACGTCCTTCGCTTTGGTTGAACTGTTGCAGCTCCTGGTCATAATAGATTGCCGAAACATTCGAATTAAAACGAATTTCCTGCATTTTTTGGGCACTATACTCAGCCATAATTATATTCAGCGTGGTGGATTTCCCAGCCCCATTTTCACCCAGTAATGCAATGCGATCTCCAGGCCTGACCACCAGATAATCGCAGCTAAGCAAATGAATTTTTTGATCCGCTGTAAAAACATTCAAGTCTTCAAGGGTTAGCACCGTTTTACTATTCAGGTTTTTGCCATCCAAGCTGAGATTCAAACCGCTGCCTTGTGTGACGACAGTGACATTTTTCTCCAATTTCTCCACCCTCTTTTCCATGCTCTTGGCTTTTTTTGCCAGCTTTGCATTGTCGAAAGTCTTGCCCCAAAGAGCGAGACGTTTGGCACTTTTTTTGACTCGGTCTAATTCCTTTTCTTCCTGTTCGCGCCGGTGTGCAGCCTGCTCGTCATGCTGTTGCAATGCGATTTTGGCGTCTTCATAGGGCAGGTCAAAATTCATAATACCGAGATCACGTAAAAAGCAGGTTCGGTTGCAGCAACTATCGAGCAAATCACGATCATGCGAGATCAACAAGAAGGAAAGGTTGCGTTGATTCTGCAGGTAACGTTTCAGCTGATTGAGTGCGAGCACATCCATATGATTGCTCGGCTCATCCATCAGCAGCAATTCCGGTTCAACAATCATCGCACGTGCCAGTAAGGCTAGATTTTGCTGACCACCGCTGAGATTACCGACGGTCAATTGCATGTTTGAACTGGTAAATCCGAGTGTGGAGAGTAACGCCTGCGCCTTGTAGAGATTTATTTCATGCAATTCATCCGGCAGGATATTTAACACGGCCTGTTCGAGACTCTGGTCTTCCAAATGTTCAGGAACGAATTGCTCCACCAGACCAATCTGTAGCCCTTTAGGAAACACAACTTCCCCTTCATCAGGAGACTGCTGCTTGGTCAACAGTGAAAAAAGTGTGCTTTTACCACTGCCGTTGTAACCAACCAAACCAATCTTGTCGCCCGTGGAAATGGCGAGGTTCAGTTTGTTAAATAGCAGCTTCGATTGTTGCGAGTAACGTAAATTCCTGACTTGTAATATGGCGCTCATAGTTCAGCCCTGCATTGAGATTATTCAAAATACGCAGATCCTACGAGTGGAATTTATTGTCTGAAAACGAACCGCCCAGCCCTAGATCTACACTTGGTGTATTGAGGACTGGTGGGTAGTGCCAGAGGGGATTTGTGCGAAACCCAGATATACTCCGGGAATGCAGCACATGTTATGCAACCATCGATCAAGTAATAATACTTTACGTAATAAAAATGATTGCATGCATAGCCTCCGTATTTAGGTGAATGACACGATTGCGCGATATTCTACCGCAAACAGGCCTGCAATTTCCATTGCTAGGAAAATCGCCGATATTTTGTAGCTAAAGTTCTTGTAACTAAAGTTCGGGCATAGAGGGTAACGCACAGTGCGTTCAGGCATTAGCTGGACATTCTTTGTAAATTTGGAATCGATTCGGCAATCTCGAAAAAGGTTTTGATGATTCTTGATTCGACACGATCCGCCAAACAGGTGATATGTGCGGTGGTAAAGATTTCTGCGTCAGAAATTTCAACCGTCCGCAGATTGGGGTGGGGGTTGAACTCAACATCGGAAACCACCCCAATTCCAATGCCACGCTCTACTGCCAACCAGACTGATTCACGACTACCGACCTCCATGACCGGGTCTACTGCAACCCCTGCCTGGCTTAAGGCCTCTTCAAAAGCAAGTCGGGTGGTCGACCCGACTTCACGATGGATAAAACGTTGACCCTCCAACTCCTCCAACCTTACTTGCCGGCGTTTGGCAAACGGGTGGGCGGTGCTAACAAACACAACGATCGGGTGTCGACTGAAAGGGCGGGCATAGATGGCCGGGTTGTCTTCGGTATGGGCGAGCACCGCAACATCAACCGAGTAGCTAATTAACAGGTCGACCATTTCCATCGAATTGCCAAGCTTTACCGTCAAGTTTATCCCCGGATGTTTTTTGTTGAACATCGCGAGTATGTCGGTCGCATGGTAGGGTCCGACCGCTCCAATGCGTAAATCACCTTTCAGAATGCCCCCGTAGTGGTTAAGCAAATCCTGCGCTTCCTCTTCTAGCTGGAATATTCTTTGGCTAATCTTGAACAGTGCCATGCCACAGTCAGTAATTTGTATCTTTCGCCCTGTTCTGTGGAACAAGGTAACCCCGTATTTATCTTCTAAGGCTTTGATCTGAGTTGAGATTGTTGATTGGCCTATGTGAATCGCTACGGCCGCGGCAGTGAACCCGCCTTCCTTGGCGACAGCATGGAATGATCTAAGTTGAGAATAAAGCATCTATAAAATGAATGGATTCGATTGTTTTAATGCATTTGTTAAATGCTAGTGAATATGGAACCATCTTGTCAATAACAATCAATCTAGTTTTTGGATAGACAGGCTGATTTGCAGTTAAGTTGGGGGATAACCTGTGTGGACGTTTGAAAACCCGGTAAAAATCCGTTTCGGAAATGGCGCGCTTGCCACGCTCGATGAAATTATTGGTGGCCGACCTTATTGTTTGGTTACTTATAACGAATCTTATTTCAAGGTCCTAACCGATAGGCTGATTGAGCTGGCTGGCGAACCGACAGTCATTGTCAATAACATCACACCGAATCCCAATTTCAACACCCTGACAGAGTCCTGTCGCCAATTTGCTGGCTCTGCCAGTGATGATATGGTGATTATCGCGCTCGGCGGTGGTTCGGTAATCGACGCAGCCAAGGTGCTCGCAGCCAGCCACAAAGGATTCGGACCGGTCCGAGCGTACCTTGAGAGCGCCCAGGGTGAGAACCAGCTGGGCGCCTATCCAATTATCGCCATCCCAACGACTGCCGGAACCGGCAGTGAGGTCACTAAGTGGGCAACCGTTTGGGATACTGAATCTCAAAAAAAATATTCCCTGTCATTGCAGCGACTTTATCCGAGCCACGCGATTGTCGATCCCGAATTGATGCTTGAGTTACCAAAAGCGTTAACCATAAGCACTGCGCTTGACGCGCTTTCCCATGCGCTTGAAAGCATCTGGAATCGCAACAGTAATCCGGTTTCAGCCAATCACGCGATCTTTGCTGCAACCGAAATTTTGACGGTTTTACCCGAACTGGTTAACGATTTGCAAAACCTTGAGCTACGTTCCCGAGTCGCAAGAGCCAGCCTGTTTGCGGGCCTGGCATTTTCGAACACCCGAACCGCGTTGGCGCATTCGGTGTCATACCCCATCACGCTCAAATATAAAGTTCCACACGGGTTGGCTTGCTCGTTCAGTCTGCCGATGGTGCTTGCCAGTGTGATAGGCGAAGATGATGTTTGCGACACGCATCTGCGCCGTATATTCGGTGCTGACCTTGGCAAGGCGGTAGCGGATCTGGATCGTTTTATCAACGGCCTTGATGTTTCAACCAAGGCTTCGAGTTATGGTGTTCAAAGTGAAGAATGGAAAGCGCTGCTAACGTCAGCACTTGCCGGTGAACGCGGGCTCAATTTCATCGGCACCCATGAGCGGGTAATGGAGAATTTTTCAATTTAGAAACCGATGAATTATTATGATATCACCGTGCAAGAGTGATATTACCTAACCAATAGATAAATGAGGAGAAAAGCAATGCAACAAAAGATCACGTCACTACCATCGTCCCTATCGACATTTGTTAGGCGGATAACCCTTGTTGTCACCGCCATTACGGTGACAATGGGTCTCGGGGTAATGGCCAGCACCAGTGCCAAAGCGGCCGCCTGTGAAAACCCTGATAGTTTGACTTTCGCGATAATTCCAACTGAAGAAACCGTAGCAGAGCTCCAACTCTATCAGCCGATAACCGATCGAATGGAACAGCTAACCGGCAAGAAAATCGAATTTTTCATGCCAACCTCTTATGCCTCAGTGGTTGAAGGGCTGCTGAGCAAGTTCGTCGATGTTGCGGTTCTTGGGCCTTATTCATACGTCATCGCCAACAGTAAGGATTCCGACATCGAAGTGTTTGCGACTTATGCCAAAAAGCCCGGATATCTGCAGGAGGAAGGCCCTGGTTACAAAGGTGTTTTAGTTTCAAAGAAAGGATCCGGCTTTAAAACCATCGCTGACTTGAAGGGCTCGGTGGTAGGTTTGACCGACCCCGGCAGCACCTCTGGCAACCTGGTTCCACGGGTCGTCTTTGCAAAGGAAATTAATATGGATATTGATGATTATTTCAAAAAGGTGGCGTACACCGGTTCGCATGAACTGTCGACTGTTGCTGTTCATCGGGGCAAGGTCGATTCAGCTTTCGTTGCGTCACATCGATTTGATAACGTCGTTGCCAAAGGTGAGGTCAAGCTTGAAGATTTTAATGTCATCTGGTCTTCGCCTGCGATTCCGCAAGACCCTTTTGTTTATAGAGGCTCACTTTGTGAAGACATCAAAGCGAATATTCGAAATACATTCTTGGGTCTTAAAGAGGATCCGAAAGCGCAGAAATTTCTCGAGAACGTAAAATCTAATACCTTTGTTCCGATGAAGTCTTCAGATTATGACGTGATTCGGGATCTTAAAAAGGCGAAGGACGCTAAAAAAGCAGCAAACTGAGTGCACTTTACTTTGTGACGGCGTTGCCAGCCTGCGATTGGTCGGCAACGCGATTTTTTGCTCCCGTGAATCAGATTCTTCTGACAAAACCACCCTAGTTTACTCACAGAGCGTATTTGAATGGCGATTCTTGAAGTCGAAAACCTGCGAGC
>CBDTWQ010000151.1:0-4973 GCA_965364115.1 uncultured Gammaproteobacteria bacterium
AATCTCCAAGATGCACTGACTGAATTGCACCAGATTCTAGGGCGATACGTCGATCCGAATGACCTAGTTGAACCGAAGTTTCCCGCAATGACCAGCCGTAGCCTCGATGCTTTGATTAATCGAGCTCTTGTTGAGCATCCAGCGATGCAGGTGGCGGCAAGCAACATTCGTGCGGCCCAGGCCGATCACAAAAGAACATTGAAGTCACGATACCCAAACATCGATTTGCGTCTCGCCACCGAATACGGTAATGACATTGGCGGAATTTTGGGTGACACCGAAGAGACTAGCATCGTGGTTAATCTATCCTACAATCTTTACAAGGGTGGAAGAAACCAAGCCGAGCAGCAGGGAAAAGTTGATGCCATCTACGAACAAAAAGAGTTTGCCGCCCGAGTAAGGCGCCAAGTAATTAACAGCTTACGTTTATCCTGGATGGCTGATCAATCACTCAGCCAACAACTGAAATATTTGAAGACCCATGTTCAAAAAGCCGAGCAAACCGCCGCCTCTTACACCGAAGAATTCTTCATTGGGCAACGCGACTTAATTGACTTGCTTGACGCGGAAAACGAACTTAACAGTGCCAAGAATCAGCAAACCCAAGCCAAATTCGAAGGTCTAAGATCTCGTTACCGCGTGTTTGAAGGTTTTGGTCAATTACTCCAAGTAGCTGGAATCGATTTTGAAATTGAAAAGAACCAAATCAGACTAGCTCGATTGAACTCAAATCAAACCACTGAGTTGCCGTTGTTAAAAGACGAAGATAAAGATGGCAAGTCAGACCCCTATGACCACTGCGACAATTCAAACTCACAGACCAGACTGAATCTTTTTGGCTGCGTCAAACCAAACGCATCCTCAGCTAAAATCAAATCCGAAAATAAAATCAAACCCGAAAATAAACCTAAAATCACTCCGTTGCCAATTCAGGAAAAAACAAAACTTCCGACGATCAGCCAAGTGGCCAAAAAACCAAACTCTCAACCCGCGCTGGCGGATGATTATTTTGAGATGGAAACCGGCGCAGTGTTGATCATCACACATCAACAGTTGCTCGCGAACGACACGGATGAGGACGCCGACACACTCGAAGTAGTTAAAGTTGATCAACCGAAAAATGGAAAACTGGCCTACAACGGCAACGGTAACCTGATTTATCGCGGTGCCGAAGATTACGTTGGATTCGATTCTTTTCAATACACCGCAACCGACCATAAAAGTGATAAAGATAGTTCGGCCGTCGCAACGGTTAAAATCAACATCAAAAAACCAAATGTGATCAATTTATCGAAAACTCAGTTGGTGAACTTCTCCTACAACAAAGCGGAATTAACTCCGAGCTCCAGCGTCAAGGTTGACGCGATTATCAGAAGAATGGTTGCAGAAGGTAATCTGCGGGTCGAAGTCTATACCTACACCGATAGTATTGGTTCCGATAAATACAATTTAAAACTGTCGGAAAAACGCGCTGAAGCGATGCGAATATTGCTGATCGAAAGTGGCGTAGCCGAAAGTGATATCAAGACTATTGGACGAGGTGAGAGTAATCCCATTGCTGACAATGAGAGCAAGGCAGGGCAAGCGATAAACCGGCGCGGTGAGTTCGTGTTTATTACCCGGACTGAAGCTGAGTAAGTTTTAGAATAGACATCAATGGCCGATATTATCGGCCGAGATGAGACTATTAATCATGATGTTATTTACAACTTTGGCGGCCACATTGCCCGGCATCCAGATTGCTGCGCCTTTGTTAGGCAAAGCGATGCTCAACCAGCTCAAAATCCACTACTCTGATCAAGCCTATCGACGTGGCCTTGCGATCAATCAATTACTCGAAGAACTAGACAACAGCGACATTCCACATCAATTGCAAGAGGTCAATCGGTTCTTCAATCAATTCGAATATAAAGAAGATCAAGATCATTGGGGTCAACAGGACTACTGGGCAACGCCAAGTGAATTTTTAGGCACCCAATCTGGAGACTGTGAAGACTTCGTCGTGGCCAAATACTTTTCACTGCGCAAGCTAGGTGTGCCTGATGAACGTCTCTATCTGACCTACGTGAAGGCGTTAAACCAAAACGTCGCTCATATGGTGCTCAGTTATTTTGAATCACCGACTAGCGTGCCCCTGATTCTTGACAACTACAACCCCCGAATTCTTCGAGCCACGGAACGCCAAGACTTGCTGCCCGTATACAGTTTCAACGCAAAATCATTATTCCTAAGCAACGCTTCAGCAGGTTTAGGGCAAGCCCTACCGACAGACAAGATAAAAAACAGTAAGTGGAAACAATTATTAGAAGAAATTAATGAGGAAAAACCATGACGCTCTTTAAGCAAATTGCGCTATTGGTTTCGTCGACACTGATCGTTTTATTGTTAGTCGTGATTGCGAGCGACTTGGGTCGAACCAGTGGCTTTTTGCAAGGCCAACTGAGGACCACCGCGCAAGACATGTCGACGACGCTTGGAATCACGATTGGAAACCTACCGGACGGGCACGATCCAGCCGCTTTAGAAGTACTTTTCAACGCGGTTTTCGATAGCGGCTTTTACAGCAGCATTCAACTGATTGGGGTTGACGGCCAGATGATCCATCAGAAAAGTCGCGCGCTCAATGTAGAAGGCGTGCCCGATTGGTTTCTCAACAATGTGAAACTGGCACCCGCCTCCGGCTCGATACAGGTGATGCAGGGTTGGAGTCAGCTGGGGCGCTTGCAAATTGTGATTCATCCCGGATTCGCCTATCGCAATCTGTACGAAAACTTGGTCGTCACGATTCAATGGTTCTTACTACTTTTTTTCGCCCTATTGATCTTGCTTTGGATAGTGCTTCGATATCTTTTGATGCCGTTGCAAAAAGTCAAAGACCAAGCGGATGCGATTAACGACAATCGATTCGTCTTGCAAACCGAAATTCCGCGAACCATCGAACTAAAACGAGTCGTCGAAGCGATGAATGCGATGGTCTCAAAGGTCCGCGATATTTTCAGCGATCAAGAAAAAACGCTCAACAACTATCAACAAATGCTGTATCGCGATTCACTAACCAACTTAGGCAACAAACGCTTGATGTTGGATCAATTACAACAAACCCTTGCGGATGCTGCCGGTAGTCATGGTTGCATGGCAATCATCAAGATTCAGGGCTATGAAACGGTGCGCGAAAAATATGGCTACGCGTCCGCCGATAGTCTGGTTAACGCTCTAGCTCGAATGCTCGAACAGTCGACCGCCCGCCACCAGCTCAGATGCGTTTCTCGCTTTAACGATGATGAGTTTGCTTTTCTCGCTGAAACCAATGACACCCTGGCACACGAGTATCTAAAAACTCTATTTGCCGAATTCCAAAGCCTGACTTCGGCCAACTCAGAGTATGCCGAAGTGCAGCTTCAGGGCGGCATTTGCGGACTTGAGACAGGATCGGCGATAAGTAACGTTCTCTCCAGCATTGATTATTGCTTGTCAAAAGCGATTAACCGCGGCCCATACTCGATCGAGCTCAAGGCATTTAATAGCAGCACCCTGCCCCAGGGGAAAATGCAATGGCGTGAATGGCTAGAGAACATCCTTCAAAACAAACGTTTCTTTCTCGCGGGTCAATTGGTAATGCGCGATGATCAACCGGTTCATCGTGAATTATTCATTAGAGCCCGCAACCAGGAGGGACAAACCATACCGGCCTCGATCTTTATGCCAATGGTTTCCAGTCTTGGGATGTCTTTAGACATCGATAAAGAAGTTTTTCGGCTGTTGGTCAACAGCCAGAAAAACTTGCCGGAAATACCCGTCGCGGTTAATTTAAGCGCCGCTTTCTTAGAGTTTAGTGAGGCCACCGAAGCGTTTGAGCGATTGTTGAGTGACTGCAGAAATAAGAACATCAATCTCGCGATCGAGAGCAGCCATCATATACTCATTCAACACCCAGAAACTTGCGTGGTGCTGGCAGAACGCGCGCGGCATTATCAACATCAATTTGGTCTAGACAACTTTGACCTTGGGCTGACAACAGAACTGCTGCAAAACGGTCTCTTCGATTACGTTAAAATTAACGCAAAGACACTGGCCGATTTGGGTAATAACGAAACCCCAACGGGCTATCGAGCCTTGCGCACTATTACCGACACATTGAACATTGAAATTATCGCGGTAGGAGTTGATTCAGAGGCCTTATTCGATGATCTGAAGACGTTAGGGATTAAAACTTTCCAAGGTAATCTGCTGGATCAACCCAAACCAATCTAACCTTTGAAAAGAAGATCAAAAAGATCATTTTATGAGTAAAATCATAGTTTAAGGTCGTCTAAGAGACCGTAAGTCCCCTAAGTTTCGCGCAACATGCTATAAGCTAACCTAGTGTTGCAATCTAATAATAAATAAACCTCATATGATAGATCCTCATCACCAGTACGACCCCTTGCTTGAGTGCCTGGTGATATTTGCAAAACTCAATAATCGACCGATCAGCGTCGAAGCTTTGATCGCAGGTTTACCGGTCAAGCCTGGCAATGATGGTCCTGAACTTTTCAGCATCCATAGTTCCAAAGGCCTATTTTCGCGAGTCGCGGAACGCGCGGGTTTTGCCAGCCGTTTAATCCATCGAGATCTGGATAGTCTCTCGAGGTTACTACTGCCCTGCATCCTGGTTCTTAAAGGCGGCAACGCCTGCATTCTCGAAAGCATCGATCGCAAACATCAAAGAGCCAAGGTCATATTTTCTGAAGTCAGTGAAGGCGAGGAATGGCTCGAGCTGGAAAGACTCAATCAAGATTATCTCGGTTACGCTTTTCTTTTAAAACGCGAATTTCAGCCCGAATCCAAATCAAAAAAGACGCTTAACCAGGACAGCGCCCATTGGTTTTGGGGGACATTGTCAAAGTCGAAAGAAATATTTGTCAGCGTTTTATTTTCTTCCGTGTTAATTAATCTTTTCGTTCTTTCAACGCCGTTATTCACCATGAACGTTT
>CBDTWQ010000152.1:0-4965 GCA_965364115.1 uncultured Gammaproteobacteria bacterium
ATGAATTTGACCCAAAAGTACCGCATTCCGATCATTCAATTGCAAACCGGACTAGATACAAAATCGAATTCCGTCGGTATACTTCGGCGCTTCGAGCAACTCGCTATGGCACTGCAAAAGTGCAGCAACACAGAATAATCAAATGATAAAACCGATCGGTTCAGACACTCTACTACCCCTTTTTGTCAGCGACGAAACGGCGCGTGAAGCATTAATTGACGAAGCTTTGCAGCTGCCTTCGATGATTGTCAGCTCGGCCACTGCGGCCAACGCGGTGATGCTCGGTGGTGGCTATTTCACTCCACTCACCGGTTACATGAATCTAGCTGACGCGATCAGCGTTGCCGATCGGATGCAACTTGAGGATGGTCGCTTCTTCCCCGTGCCGATTCTCAATCTGGTGGATTCAGTCGCGGTCACAGGCGATAAAAAAATCTCAACCGGCGATCGCATCGCGCTGCGCGACCCCAACGTCGACGGTAACCCGGTGATCGCGATT
This sequence comes from uncultured Gammaproteobacteria bacterium, assembly GCA_965364115.1. Taxonomy (GTDB): domain Bacteria; phylum Pseudomonadota; class Gammaproteobacteria. The sequence goes on from CBDTWQ010000152.1 coordinate 500, forward strand.
CAACAGGTTGAATCGATCGAGACCCTTGATTCCGAACAATTGACGCATATCACCGAAAAGGTTTATCGCACCCTAGATCCACAACACCCCGGTGTGGCCGCATTTACCACACAAGGTCGAATTGCGATCAGTGGCCCTATCGAAGTCTTGAACTACAGCTACTTCGAGACAGATTTTGGCGACACTTTCAAAACTGCGGTGCAAATTCGAGACGACATAAAGCAGCGTGGCTGGCAGCGCGTGGTGGCCTTTCAAACCCGCAACCCAATGCACCTCGCGCATGAAGAGCTTTGCCATATGGCGATGCAGCGTCTCGATTGCGACGGGCTAGTAATTCACATGCTGCTCGGTCAGCTAAAACCAGGTGACATTCCGGCAGACGTTCGCGACAACGCAATTCGCACCATGGTCGACCTCTATTTCGAAGCCAACAGCGCGATGGTCACCGGCTATGGCTTTGACATGCTCTATGCCGGCCCTAGAGAAGCCGTCTTGCACGCTTATTTTCGACAAAACATGGGCGCCAGTCATTTCATCATCGGCCGAGATCATGCCGGTGTCGGTGACTACTATGGCGCTTTTGATGCACAAACCATCTTTGATGATGAAGTGCCTACTGATGCGATGGAAATCGAAATTTTTCGAGCTGACCACACCGCTTGGTCGAAGAAACTGGATCGAGTGGTGATGATGAACGAAGCCCCCGATCACCAAAATGATGATTTTGTCTTACTCTCAGGAACCCGCGTGCGCGAGATGCTGGCTGAGGGCACTGCACCCCCAAAAGAGTTTTCACGCCCAGAAGTAGCCAAAATCCTGATAGACTATTACCAATCTTTATAACCAACTAGCCACACATCGCTAGATCGCAACCAGCGTCTTTGCGATACTCTTGACCCATGCCTAAAGCTGCCATCAACTCGAACCATCGATTCACCCTCGAAGACCTCAAGACGCTGACCGACGGCGACATGCTGCGCGTCAATCAAGTTATCAGCGATAATCTCGCGTCCGACGTTGCTCTAATCAACCAGTTAAGTCATCACATTATCCTGAGCGGCGGCAAGCGGCTGCGCCCAATGCTGGTCATACTGGCCGCGCGGGCCTGTAATTATGATGGCGACAAAGACGCCTTGTTAGCGGCCGTGGTTGAGTTTATTCATACCGCCACCTTGCTACACGATGACGTCGTCGATGACTCCGAAATGCGTCGTGGTAAGCAAGCTGCGAGCGCTATCTGGGGCAATGAAGCCGCCGTGCTAGTGGGTGATTATCTCTACTCGCGCGCGTTTCAAATGATGGTTCGTGCCGGCTCCATTGAAATCATGGACTTGCTCGCCAACACCACCAATAAGATCGCCGAAGGTGAAGTTTTGCAGTTGCTCCACATACGTGAGCCAGACACCAGCGAGAAAAAATATCATCAGGTGATTTACGCCAAGACCGCTTGCTTGTTCGAAGCCGCGACACGAATCGGCGCACAATTGAGTGGCGCCGACCATGCAACCGAACAAGCCTTGCAAACTTATGGTAGGCACCTTGGAGTTGCTTTTCAGCTGGTCGACGACGCCCTCGACTACAGCGCCGAAAGCGAAGAATTGGGCAAGAATGTCGGCGATGATCTTGCCGAAGGCAAACCCACACTGCCGCTAATTCATGCAATGCAACAAGGCAATGACGCACAAAGAAAAATGATTCGAGAAGCAATCGAGACTGGGTCGGCGGAACATTTTGATGAAATCCGGCGTGCAATTATCGAAACCGGAGCACTAGATTACACTTTGGCCCAAGCCCAAGCCGAAGCCAATGCCGCCAAGCAAGCGATCGACAACTTGAGTGCCAGCGATTACAAATCTGGATTGATCTTTTTGGCTGACTATTCGGTCGAAAGACGATTCTGAACACCTTCACCAAGCTGCTCGGCGAAAACAAAACGCTGCTCACGGATGGCGCGACAGGCACTAACTTTTTTGCGATGGGTTTACAAAGTGGCGATGCACCCGAATTGTGGAATGTCGATTTCCCGCAGCGAGTGGCCCAGCACTATCAAAGTTTCATCGATGCCGGTGCAGATTTAGTTCTGACCAACAGCTTCGGCGGCACCCGCTATCGCTTGCAACTGCACCGTGCCGAACACCGAGTCAACGAGTTAAACCAAGCGGCGGCGGCGATTCTTCGCGAAGTCGTCGATGCCTGTGAACGCGAGATTGTGGTGGCCGGTTCAATTGGCCCCACCGGGGAAATTTTGGCACCTCTCGGCAGCCTCGAACATGACGATGCAGTGGCCGCATTTTCCGAGCAGGCACTGGCATTAAAAGCCGGCGGTGCAGATGTTCTGTGGATCGAGACCATGTCCTCCTGTGAAGAAGTCGAATGTGCGGTCAAAGGCGCGGCCATAGCCGAAATGCCGACCGTATTCACGATGAGCTTCGACTCCAATGGCCGCACCATGATGGGGGTGGGTGCGGCGGACCTGATGCAATTGAATCAACGTCTTCAAGTCGATGCCTGCGGAACCAATTGTGGAATCGGTGCTTCCGAGGTGGTGGCCACCATTTTGAACCTGCAAGCCACTAAAGCGGATGGCAGCGAGCCGATTCTGATCGCCAAGGCCAACTGCGGAATTCCTGAATTTGTTGGCGGCGAAATCGTTTATAACGGAACGCCAGAGATCATGGCGCGCTACGCGGTTTTGGCACGCGACGCGGGCGCGCGAATTGTCGGTGGTTGTTGCGGCACTTCACCCGTGCATGTTGCAGCGATGCGACAAGCGCTCGACAACACCACGCCTGGGCCCACTCCGAGTATGCAGGAAGTCGTTCGACAACTGGGTGAAGTTAGTAAAGGTGCGCTGGCTCAAGCCGATGGACAGCATCAAGTGCAAACCCGCGGCAGCGCCCGAACCCGCTCTCGCCGCCGTCGATAAGACCCTCTACCCAGCGCCAAGAATGTCTTGCAGGCCGATGGTGTTCAGCACCCCAAAAGGTTTCGGTCATATAGGCGTCAAAGACAAACCGCAAAAAATCAACCAACACGAAAAACAACGTTTTCCGCCATTTCCTGCGCTAACTAAACAGACTGAAAGATCTGCAAAGTCCTAGATTTTTCATCATGCAGCCGTTTTTTAATCTCGCAGATGCCCGCCAATCCAGGCTGAAACGCACACTCAGTTCAAACTACGGAATTCACCGGGCTGCAGTTGACCGAGCTGCCATTGACCGATTCGGATTCTGACCACACGCAAGGTGGGATGGCCTACCGCAGCGGTCATTCGTCGCAGTTGACGGTTGCGTCCCTCGCGAATTTCAATTTCTAGCCACTGGGTCGGAATCGTTTTGCGCTCACGGATCGGCGGATGACGTGGCCAAAGCCACGCAGGTGGCTCGATGACCTTAGCCTTTGCAGGCAGCGTTAAACCATCTTTCAAAACAACGCCTTGTTGCAGCGCGGTCAAGGCGCTTGAGTCGAGCAACCCATCAACTTGCAGCAAATACGCTTTCGCTTGCTTGTGTTTTGGATGAGTGATCTTCGCCTGCAAAGCACCATCATCGGTTAACAGCATCAAACCTTCGCTATCAAAATCCAGTCGGCCGGCTGGGTAAACCTTGGCAATCTTGACGTAATCGGCCAATGTCTCCTTACCCGCCACCGCGCTGAACTGGCTCATCACGCGAAAGGGCTTATTGAAAAGCAACGTTTTAGCCATTTGCGACGGTGCTGCCGAGTAAATTCAACCAGCGTTGCTGTCGTTCAGCACCCATCGCTTGCGCGTTGCTGATTCTCTCTAAGGCTAAAAAATCAACTTCTCCTCGATTCAAATCGACATCACGCATGCTTTCAATGTCGCAAACAATGCGGGTCAATTTCGCGCTGATATCTAGCAGATGCCGATGATCTTTCAAAGACTGCTGCACCCGAGCGGCATAGCGAAACTTCATCGAGCCGACTTCGTCGAGACGATCGCGCAGACTTTCAATGGATTCAAACTTCTTTAACAAATTGGCCGCCGTTTTCATTCCAACCTGAGGAATGCCGGGAATATTATCGGCCTTGTCGCCGGTCAGCGCCAGCAGGTCTGAGATTTGATCAGGCCGAACTTTAAACTTTTTACTGATCGCCCGATAATCTAGCTTCTTATCATCGAGAAAAGACCACCAAAGGTCGCCTTTCTCAATCAATTGAGCTAGATCTTTATCCGCGGTGAGAATCACAACCGGCAGTTTCGGGCTGCGATGATAGTGCACAAGCGAGCCAATCAAATCATCAGCTTCCCAGCCTTGGCCGCTGACTTGCGAAATTCCAATCGCCTCTATCCACTCTCGGCACCAGCCAAATTGACGTGTTAATTCAACTGGTGCTGGGCTGCGATGGGCCTTATATTGAGGGTAAATTTCTCGCCTGAAAGACTGCGAGCGGCTACCATCAAAAGCAAAAACGATTTTTTTCGGCGCCCATTCGTTAAGTAA
>CBDTWQ010000153.1:0-4953 GCA_965364115.1 uncultured Gammaproteobacteria bacterium
GTGATCTCAACCAGCTCATCGTCATCAATAAATTCAAGAGCTTGCTCTAGGGTCATTCTGATAGGTCGCGTTAGAATCAAATTCTCATCGGTGCCAGCCGCGCGAATATTGGTTAGCTGTTTAGCTTTAAGCGGGTTGACCCCAAGATCATTGGCGCGGCTATGGATGCCGACCACCATGCCTGCGTAGACGGGTTCGGCGTGACCAATCAACAACTGCCCGCGTTCTTGTAAATTGAACAGGGCATAGGCTAACGCCTTGCCAGTTGCAGTGGCAATCAAAACGCCGTTCTTCCGCTGACCGATGGTGCCTTCAATTTTTGGGCCGTAGTGATCATAAACATGATATAGCAGGCCTGTCCCAGAGCTTAAAGTCATAAACTCGGCTTGAAAGCCGATTAAGCCGCGTGAGGGTACGATGTAGTCCAAACGGACTCGACCGGTGTCATCTGGCGTCATGTTTTTAAGATCTGCTTTGCGTTTTCCCAAGGCCTCCATAACAGCGCCTTGATAATTGACTTCGACATCCACCGTCATAGTTTCATAAGGTTCGCAGATCTGACCGTCTATCTCACGGAGAATAACCTCAGGTCGTGAAACGGACAGTTCGAAGCCTTCGCGACGCATGGTTTCGATCAGAATTCCGAGGTGTAGTTCGCCTCGACCGGAAACCCGAAATTTATCGGCTTCAGGCAGTGTTTCAACGCGCAGAGCGACGTTGTGGAGGCATTCACGCTGTAGGCGTTCTTCGATTTGGCGGGAAGTTAAATATTTACCGTCCTTACCTGAAAATGGCGAACTGTTAACACTGAATGTCATGTTCACGGTGGGTTCGTCGACGGTCAACGGCGGCAGTGCTTCGACGTGATTTCTATCACATAAGGTGTCCGAGATGAACAGCAGGTCGATTCCTGAGAAAACGATAATGTCACCAGCAATGGCTGTTTCTGTTTCGATGCGTTTTAAGCCCTCGAAACCAAATAGTTGCATCATTCGGGCTTCGCGCACTTTGCCTTCTGTATTGATGATTCGAATTGCAGAGTTGCGCTTTATTTGACCTCGTGTGATTCGGCCTATCCCAAGCACACCTTTGTAGCTGTCGTAGTCGAGGCTAGAAACTTGCATTTGAAATGGACCATCTACTTCCACCTCAGGCGGTTTCACAAAGGCGGTAACCGACTCGAATAACGGAACCATGTCGCCGCTGCGGGCCTGGTCGTCGAGGTTTGCGTAGCCCTCAAGTGCTGAGGCATAAATGATAGGGAAATCGAGTTGCTCCTCAGTTGCTCCGAGTTGATCGAAGAGGTCAAAAACTTGATCGATAACCCAATCAGGGCGGGAACCTTGGCGGTCAATTTTATTGATCACGACAATCGGCGTGAAGCCCATCGCAAATGCTTTTTGGGTGACAAAACGAGTCTGCGGCATCGGTCCTTCGACCGCGTCTACCAACAGCAAGACGGAGTCAACCATCGACAGAATACGCTCAACTTCGCCGCCGAAGTCAGCGTGTCCAGGCGTGTCGACAATATTGATGCGATAGTCTTTATCTTCTTTTTCGTGATGCCAATTGATTGCGGTATTTTTAGATAGGATCGTTATCCCGCGCTCTCTTTCGAGGTCATTTGAATCCATCACTCGCTCGGTGAGCTCAGCGCGAGGGTCGAGTGTGCCAGACTGACGCAGCAATTGGTCGACTAGGGTGGTCTTCCCGTGGTCAACATGGGCGATGATTGCGATGTTTCGCAGATTGTCTCGGTTTGTACTCATGGGGTATAGCTAGAAGATTTCAGGCGCGAGAGTATAGCTGTATAGCAGTTTTCCACAAGTCTTGTGTCCAATTACCTTGTTTGTGGGTCAGAAGAGTTAAGTAAAAACTATCTTTAGTGTTTGGATTGGTCTGCAGGATCTAACAGCCGGATATATCAGCTCGGCAATGTGGGAAATTAAAACAGAGCTTTAGTCGCTTTTATTTCAGCCTTATTCGCAATACTCTAGTCAAAAGGCCTCATCGGAGTTTACTCATGTCACCACTGTCTTGTTACCAATTCAATCGCGCTATTGTGCGTCGACCTGCGCCATCGGTGACTGATGGCTTGCGTGCGATCGACAAGGGTGCGCCTGATTACCCGCTAATGTGTGCACAACACGACGATTACATCAACGCGCTGCGATTGGCGGGCGCCGAAGTCATTGAGTTACCATCACTCGAGTCATACCCTGACGCCTGTTTTGTTGAGGATACTGCGATTTGCTTGCCCGAAGTTGCGGTTATGATGCGACCCGGCGCACCCACTCGGGTGGGCGAGGTTGCTGAGATTGAGCCGGCATTGCGCAAGTATTACGAAACAGTCATCACGGTCGATCAGGCTGGTAACATCGAGGGCGGCGATATTTTGGTATGCGCGGACGAAATTCTAGTGGGTCTGTCTGCGCGCACTAATAAAGCGGGTGTTGGTAGTTTGAGCCAAGCAGTGGCGCCGTGGAAATATCGTGTTCGCGAACTCGAAACCCCCGAAGGGGTGCTGCACTTTAAAACAGATTGCGGCTTACTCGATGGAACCACAGTGCTGGCGACTGAACGCCTAGCTGCCACCGGTTGTTTTTCCAACTATCGCATCATTCTAACCGCTCCAGGGGAAGAAGCAGCCGCCAATCTGATTCGATTCAACCATTTAGTCATCATGCCCTCCGGCTTTCCAGAAACTGCGGAACGTCTGCGCCAAGCTGACTACGACGTGCGCGAAGTAGACAACAGTGAATGCGCTAAGATCGACGGCGGTATGTCTTGCCTATCCCTCCGATTGTGGTAGCTACCCCTCGACCATGGGAAGCAGCTATCTCCCTTTTTTGGATAAGTTCTTGTTAGTCGCAGAATGTGTGGCCAAAGTTAAAGAGTTTGTTTGCCAAATTGTTTAGATAGTTGTTTTCAAAAGTTCTAAATAGAGTTGTAATCCACTGGAATTTTATTAGGACTGATTATGGGGTTTTTGATCGAGCTACTGGATTACTTCGGAATCCTAGTTTTCGCTATCTCAGGCGCTTTGGCTGCGGCACGAGCGCGGATGGATATAGTGGGTTTTGCGCTGCTAGGCATAATCACCGGAATCGGTGGGGGTAGTGTTCGGGACATCCTATTGGGGCAATTACCGGTGTTCTGGATCGACCAGCCGCAGTATATATTATTGTGTGTGGCCGCTTCAGTTTTGACCTTTGTTAGCGTGCCGGTAATGATCTCCAGGCTCAAATTGTTGCTTTGGGCCGACGCGGTCGGATTAGCAGTGTTCGCGGTTCTCGGTTCGCAGGCGGCGCTCTCTGTCGGAGCACCGGCGGTCATTGCTGCTCTGCTAGGCGTTGTTAGCGCGACCTTTGGTGGCATTATTCGAGACATCCTTTGTCGTGAGACGCCCCTCATATTGTTAAAGGAAATCTATGTTACGGCGGCTTTCGCGGGTGCAGCATTATATGTAGGCCTGATTGAATCTGGGGTGGCGACCGGCGTTGCTATTGTAGCCGGATGTTTAACCACTTTTACAGTGCGTGGACTGGCACTGATTTTTAATTTGTCTTTGCCCGCATTTGTGCATCGCAACGATCGCGCCAATGGCGAAGGCCGAACACCTCGCTAGTCAAAAAGAAAGTTGGCAAAGTTGTCAGAGTGCTTCAAAGAAGGCTAAATAATCTGTTTCATCATGCCTTTTTGTTGCAATGCATTTGAACGCTAGAAAATCAACCTAGCCGATAAGTGCAATATGGCAAGATGCTGCGTCACAGATTTGCTGTCTATCGCGGATAAAGCTTTGATTGGGTTGGAAAAGGCAGCACAATTGCTCTTCAGTTTGCTGGGGCAGGTAAATTGATAACAATTATTATTCGTCTTGAAGGTGCCGGCCAACTGAATTTTGTGGCGGTCTTCAAAACGCCATAGGAGAGCAAAATGTTAGATAAATTAGTTTGGGCGACGCTGATCGCGGGCACGATCCTTACCAGTGGCGCCAGCCAGGCCGCATCCGTGAAGATTGGTTTCGTAACAACGTTAACCACCCCTGCAGGTGTTATCGGCGAAGACATGAAGAATTCAGTAGAACTGGCGATGGAGCACATCAATGGCAAGATCGGTAGCCTTGATGTTGAGTTATTTATCGAAGACGATGGCTTCAAGCCGGATATTGGTAAGCAAAAGACAGACAAGCTAGTGAAGCAGTACGACGTCGATTTTGTCGCTGGTTACATCTGGTCTCATGTTTTGTTGGCCTCGGCCAGATCAGTTTTGAATGCTGATAAATTCTTGATCAGCGCCAATGCGGGGCCTTCGCAGATGGCTGGCAAGCGCTGTCACCCCAACTTTTTCTCAACTTCATGGCAAAACGATCAGACGCCGATGGCGATGGGTGAATACCTGAATCAGGTCGGGGTCAAATCGATTTACATCATGGTGCCCAATTACGCCGCTGGTAAAGACATGGCTAATGGTGTCGCTAACACTTTCAATGGTGAGATCAAAGGCAAGGACTTCACCAAGTGGGGTGCCGATGCACAGCTTGATTTCTCGGCTGAATTGGCAAAGGCGAGAGCGTCGGGGGCTGAAGCCATTTTTGTGTTTTATCCAGGAAAGGCGGGCGGTGCATTCATCAAACAATATCAGCAAGCAGGTTTGCGTGATGTGATGCCACTTTATACGGTCTTTACCGTTGACTCGATCGCTTTGCCTAAATTGCAGGCAGGAAATCTGACGGGTGTTCTCGGTTCTAAAAACACGCAACAATGGTCGCCTGATATGGATAACGACGCCAATCGACGGTTTGTTGCTGATTACCTGAAAAAACATGATAAATACCCATCCTTCTATGGCGCGCAAGCCTATGATTCGATTATGTTAATCAAGAGTGCAGTGGAGGCGACAGGTGGTAATTTGGATGATAAAGATGCGTTGCGGGCTGCGCTGAAATCGGCC
>CBDTWQ010000154.1:0-4947 GCA_965364115.1 uncultured Gammaproteobacteria bacterium
CGCGAAGCACCTTCGGCTTCCACCATCGGAATCTGATACTTTTCAGTTACCGGCGCAATCGCCTTAGTCATGCCCGAAGAATAAGGCCCTAGCAAATATTGAACCTTGTCTTGGCTGATCAACCGCTCGGCCAATGTCGCGCCACGATCACCTTTAGATTCGTCGTCATAATAAGTGACTTTGAAGTTGTAACACTTACCGTCAACGGTGACACCACCGGCATCTTTGATTTTTTGAACCGCATACTCATAACCATTTTTCGCATGTATGCCATTGGTGGCATATTTACCGGTTAACGAGATCGCCGATCCAATTTGAATTTCATCACAGGCGGCAAGGCTAGCTTGCGAAAACAACAACGAGGCAGACGCCATCGCTAAAGACAGCATAGATAGTTTTTTCATTTGACTCCTCCGAATCATCGAACTGCAGAATTTTTTCTGCGTTTTTATAATTGAACGTCGAGTTTATGCTGTCTGCATGCGCACCGCAAGCCAACACATTTCAACGATTATCACGGCCGCCATCACAGCTAGCTAACGCCAGTGCAACCTGATGTATTGGGGTATACAAGCTATCGATTAAGAAGCCCAAGTCACCGGGATGACAATAAGTCTGCGCCTTGCTCTCACGCAACAGGGTTCAGCTTCGCTGCAGCAGCAGAACTGAAGAGGCTAATCAAGCCACAACTCTTTTGTTAACACCTTGAGAAAGTCTCAAACTGGGGTCCGTTTGCGATCGAACATGCGGTGCCGAAATATCAGCTTAATGAGGATGAATCGAATCTCAGACTCACTATTTAGTTGAGCAATCAACCCATCTTGATTGAATCTGGCTTGATTGAATCTGGCTTGATTGAATCTGGCTTGATTGAATCTGGCTTGATTGAATCTGGCTTGATTCAATTTGGCTAGATCAAATCAACTCTTCTTTGCGGTCGTCGGTTTCGCCATAGCGGCTGAGTGCAGGCGGCTTCAACCCGGCGTAAACCTTTTCGATATTCGCGTTGATTAACTCGCCTTGCTGCTCGAACAGGCTGTTGCCTTCGAGATCGCTCTCAACGATAAATGGACCGAAATTCTCTACCTCAAAAACCCACATCGCCTGCGCGTTGCCCAACTCTTCAATCCAGTGCACCGCTTTGACCCCGCGGATGCCGCGCCCTAACAACGCGCCCGTGCCGTAACCGACGGTGGTCAAATAGATGGTGCCTGCCGGGACTAGAATATCGCGATAATCTGCTGCGGACATACCGCCTTTGCCAATAATGATTTTCGCATCAGATTTTTGCAGCCATTCCCGCATCCATTTCGAAAAACGAAAGCTAGCGGTGGCGGTCACGCCGCCCACTTTGTAACTACCATCCGGCTCGACTGCCGCGGCGGGCGAGCAATGAAAGTTGACGTTACTCAGCGCGGTTAGCCCCTCGGGCAACGACCCTCCCTCCTCGAGTATTTTTTTATAAACGCCTTCGCGGGCGGTGTAAACGATACCGTCGAGATACACCACGCTACCGATTTGCAGCCCCTGCAAGTCGGCCGGCTGGACCGGTAGCTTTAGGCGGATTGGGTCGTTGTTGATGTTGCTGGCCATTCGACTGTCTCTCTGCGCATGTAAGGAGTAAACCACTCAGGGTCGTGACGATATTCACATCGTCCATCGGGGTGAATGCGCACCGTGGCGCGCCGCGACGATAAACAAAAAGCATGCATGCTAACCGGCATGCCGCCGGTGTGGGTGTAACCCACTTCGATATGGCAATCGGCCACCATCGCATTACCAACAAAACCCATCGCGCCCATGCCGATGCTGTTACCGAGCTTTTTCAACTCAAGTTCGAGCTTGGCAATTTCAGGATCTGGGTTGCGGTTACCGACCACTCGAAGACAGGCGGCCTGTTTACCGAGCACCATCGTGGTGTCCTTCGAGCCACCGACTCCGATACCGATAATCGCAGGCTGGCAGGCAAGACCGCGCTTACCAAACGCAATTAGGGTGTCTAAAAAGAAACGCTTAATCCCATCGATACCATCGCCTGGGAACAGCATTCGGTAATCGGTTCCAAACAAGCCACCCTTATGAACCGTGGTGATATCCACCCAGTCTGCATCGGGTTCAAAGGTCCAATCAATCTCAGGGGCGTTGATGCCGACGTTGTTGTTATGGTCGGTGCGCCACAGCGGATGAACTCGGTTGGGGCGCAATGGAATATCATGCGTGGCTTTTGCGGTGGCGCTGCGCAGGGCTCTCTCAAGCCCAATAAAACCATCGGCCAAACGCGCATTGTTGCCAATCTTTACATAGTAACGTGGCAAGCCTGTGTCGGCGCACATCGGGCGGCGATCTTCGCTAGCGGCATTCCAATTGTCCATCATGGTTTGCAGCACGAAACAGGAGAGCTCACCCTTCTCCCACTTCGACATGTCTTCGATCCCCTGGCGGTAGTCGGGCGGAATATCGATCGCGGCCTGCGCCATGATTTTAGCTGCCGCAGATTCGATTGTTTGTATATCGATCGTTTGCATATCAGTCATTGAGCAATGTCTCCCCGGGTTTAACAATTGAGAAATGGACCGCTCGACGCTCGACGTCGACCTGCTGTTGCCCGCGACTTGCAACCGTGAAATAAGATTCTTCTAAGCTGCCAGGATCGGGCATGTCTTCTCGATAATGCGCACCTCTCGAGTTTTCACGCGAGAGTGCAGCGGCGGCAATTACCTCAGACACTTCGATCAGACTATCGAGATTCAGCCAATCATGCCAGCCAATTGAAAACACTCGGCTAGCATCGGCAAGCCCTGTCTGATGCAACTCGGTTTTAAGCGAACTCAGCCCTTGCAACGCGCGATCCAATCCTTCGGCGGTGCGAATCACACCAACATCATTCCACATTAGGTCAAGTAAGCGGTCACGCAAGTTGTTGATGTCGCCAATGGGTTGCTCAAAGGGTCGCATCGCGCGTTGGATTTCAGCTTCAACCACCTCGAGGTCTGGATCTCGCCAGCTCTGACAGCCTGCCACTTCAGCCGCCATCAAATCACCGGCGATGCCGCCAAAAACGGTGGAGTTGGCGACGCCATTGCCGCCTAAACGATTCGCCCCATGCGCCCCGCCCGCATCTTCACCAGCAACATAGAGACCATCAAGACCACTGTGAGTATCGGCATCAACCACCACCCCGCCCATCAGATAATGCGCGGTTGGCACCACTTCAACTTGGCCACCCGCCAGATCAAAACCGCAGTCGGCACAACGCTTGACCATACCGGGGAATTTCTTCGCCACTAGCTCAGCGCCCAAATGCCCCATAGAGATATAAACGCCACCATTCGGCGAGGTGTTTCCAGCGCTCATCTCGGCATAAATAGCGCGGCTGACAATGTCGCGAGTGGCACGCTCACCGGCTTCATCATAGCGGCCCATGAAACGCTCGCCCGAACCGTTCAGCAGGTAACCACCCGCACCGCGTAAACCTTCTTCAAGCACGGTGCCGGTCATTCTGGTGTCGCGCCCGGCTAATAAACCGGTTGGGTGAAATTGGACCATTTCCATATCACGCAAACCCAAACCCGCACGCAATGACATGGCCAAGCCATCCATCGACTTATCGCCGGATGGCGTGTGATAGCGATACATCGTTGGGCCGCCGCCGGTGGCAAGCAGAATGGCCTTAGCCTGCACCAACTTGAATTCACCCGAGCGCATATCAACCATTAACACCGCGGCAATTTCATCGCGCTGACGAGCCGGAATCAAAGCCAAGGCGCGGTGTTCTTCCATTAAGTTCACAGAACGATTGCGCACTTGCTCCATTAATCGACTGATGATTTCGATGCCGGTTAAATCGCCTTTGTGCACGGTGCGGTCGAAGGTTTGCCCCGCAAATGCCTTGTGGTGCAGCGAACCGTCTGGGTTGCGGTCAAAGAAACAGCCGAGCTCATTCTCCAGCTCCTGCACTCGAGTGACGGCGGTCTGGCATAGTCGCATCGCCATTTCCTGATCGGGCAACCATTTGCCACCGATAATCGTGTCCATGAAGTGTCGTTCAATCGAATCACCCGCCGACAACGCGACGTTATAGCCACCTTGAACCATCCGGGTGCAGCCACACTTGCCGAGCAAACCCTTAACCGCAATGCTGATATCGAGCTCAGGGTTGGCTTGGCTGGCATGCAGCGCGGCAAACAAACCGGCGCCGCCGCTGCCCAAAATCAGAATGTCCGTCTTATGCGTTGTATATTTCATCAAACACTATTCAGTAGGAAGCCGACGGCGACAAAAAAAGCCCCCGCGCAGGCGGTCGCGGCAATATTTTTATGCGCGTTAGTCCACGGCAGGAATTCAAGCGCGAGCACCCGCAAACCGCCGAACAAATGAACCGCCAGCAAAAACACTAAGCCGAACTCTGCCAATTTGAGCAGTGGCTGCTGGCTCCAGTGTAAAAACTGATCCAGCTTTGCGGCACTCTCAAGGCTAAGCCCCAAGACGTAGAAATGAAATGGCAAAAATAGCGCAAGGCCGAGACCTGACAACCGATGCAGCAAAAATGCAAAATAAAGTGGGTGGCCCCGATGCGGCTTCATCCGATCACCACTGCAAAAATAGCGCGCAATCCCATCGATAAAAGACCGAGACCAAAGATCAAACTCAGAGTGTTCAACAGCCTGCCGTTCAGCTGCCCCCATTCGCGCAGAATATTGCGTAACCCAATTGCCGCATGCATCGCCACCGCGAGCACAAAAACTAAGTAGGTGCTTCCCCAGAACAAACTGCCTCGAGTGCGCGCGAGAATCTCATTCGCATCAAGACCCCCTTGAACCGCGTAGATCATCAACCCAAGGTGCAACAAAACTAGCGGCGCCATCACCGCGGCCGTGACGCGTTGCAGCAGATAGAGTCGCAACTCAATCATGATCTGAAGTGGGCTCTTTAGTTGGTCGTCCATTG
>CBDTWQ010000155.1:0-4934 GCA_965364115.1 uncultured Gammaproteobacteria bacterium
TCCTGGTTGTCAGTCCTGATACGGGCGTTTCACGAGAATTTTCGGCCGTGGTTGATGCCTCCAGAAAGGCTGATTTATCGTTTAAAATATCCGGAAAAATTATCAAACACCTAGTCAAGCAGGGCGATGAAGTCTATTTGGGCAAGGTGCTAGCTGTGCTGGATGATGCAGATCTCAGACTTCGGCTAGATGAAGCTCAGTCAAATTTTGAAAAGGCGAAGGCCGATTTTAGTCGTGCGGAAAAACTCATTCAGACCGATACAATATCGCAATCGGATTATGATCAGGTCAAAGCCAATTTCAACTCGTATAATGCGATTTTGAAAGGTGCCGAAAACAATTTGTCTTACAGCGAATTGATCGCGCCATTTAAGGGCATCATTGCAAAAAAATATATCGAGAATTTTGAAGAAGTGAATGCCAAGCAAGCGGTTTTTGCCCTGCACGATTTGTCACGAATCCATTTGAAGATCGACTTGCCAGAAAATATTATGGCACGAGCTAAACCCGACCAACCGCCCAAGCTGACGGCTTATTTTGACGCCATTCCAGGCGCGTCCTTTGCGTTGAGTATCAGCGAGGTATCGACAGCACCCGATGAAATGACCAAAACCTACCCAGTGACGCTAGCAATGGACGCCCCGAAAAACCGCAATATACTGCCTGGCATGACCGCGCGAGTTGTGGCGCAGCGCCCCTTGAGTAGCAATGCCGGCACCATTTTCTATCTGCCGGCGAACACCGTATTAAAAGACAATAAAAACAACTATGTGTTTACCGTCATCGACAACAATGATGGTAGCGGCACGGTGTCTAGGACTGAAGTCAGCATTGGTAAAATTAGCCAGACAGGGATTGAAGTGTTGAGTGGGGTTAGCGAGGGCGATCGAGTAGTCACTGCCGGTATGAGTCGTTTGAGTGACGGTATGCGGGTTAAATTTTAGCCAGATGATTTTGTTTTGAATATTACCCAGCTCGCCATCAACAATAATCGCAGCACTTTTATGTTGCTATTGGTGGTGTTTATATTTGGATTCATGGCCTACCAGTCGATGCCCAAGGATTATGATCCAGGTTTTATTATACGCACCGCCCAAGTGATCACATATTTTCCCGGCGCCAGCCCCGAGAGAGTTGAACAGCTAGTCACTGATAAGCTCGAAAAAGCAGTACAAGAGATGCCCGAATTGGACTTTGTCTCCAGTGAATCGCGCACAGGGGTCTCTATCATTAGTGTCAATATTCAGGAAAGCTACAAACAGATGCGACCCATCTGGGACAGTCTAAGGCGTAAAATCGAATCTGCCAGTGACCAGTTGCCAGTCGAGGCGCAGATACCGATTATCAATGACGAGTTCGGCGATGTGTTTGGTATTGTCATCGGGCTGGAAGGCGAGGGTTACAATTTACGCCAGCTCAAAATTATTGCCGACCAGGCTAAAGATGATTTGCTGCGTCTGCCAGAGGCGGCCAAAGTCAACTTGTTTGGCGTACAGGACGAGCGCATCTATCTTGAGTATGACAATGCACGCCTGTCTGAACTGGGTCTGTCTCCGTCACAGCTGAGCGATCAGTTGTCCAGCCGAAACATCGTCGTCGCGGGTGGGTCGATCAATATCGGTAAAGAAAAAATAACCCTCGAACCGAGCGGAAGTTTTGATTCGGTTGAAGATATTGAAAAAACCATCATTCAGGTTCCCAATAGTGAACAATTGCTTTATCTGAGCGACATCACCCATGTTTCGCGCGGCTATGTCGACCCGCCTGGCACCAAGGTATTATTGAACGGCGAACCATCTTTTACGATTGCGATATCGATGCGCGAAGGCGGTAATAATATTGCGCTCGGAGAACAGGTTATCGCAAAACTGCAAAGCTTCGAGCAGCGTTATCCCATCGGCATTGAATTTTCTCTGATTTCTTTTTTGCCAAGCGAGGTCGAAGTCAAAGTTGATGACTTCATCAGCAATCTGTTACAGGCAATCCTCGTGGTTACTTTGGTGATGCTAATAAGTCTGGGTGTTCGCACCGGGCTTATCGTTTCGGTATTGATACCGGCCAGCATGTTTTTTGCGATACTGATTATGTCACTGTTCGAAATTGGAATTGATCAGATCTCGCTGGCGGCGCTGATCATTTCGCTCGGAATGCTGGTTGACAACGGGATCGTCATCTCAGAAAGCATACTGGTACAGATTTCCGCTGGCAAAAAACCGATGCACGCAGCCATCGAGTCGGCTAGTGAACTGAAGATTCCATTGTTGATCTCGTCGCTGACCACAGCCGCCGCTTTTTTGCCTATATTTTTGGCCGAATCGACCACGGGCGAATATACCGCATCTCTATTTAAAGTAGTGACTATCACATTGCTCTGTTCGTGGCTGTTATCGATGACGGTGATTCCGACTTTATGCGTCTATTTCATGAAACCACAGTTGCAGAAGCAAAATTTTGATTCTGTCTTATATCGTCAATATCGACGCGTACTAACCGTTTTACTAAATTACAAATGGAGCACTATCGGTGCAACAGGGCTAGTTTTTATCGTTGCAATCATGTGCTTGCAGTTTGTCCCTAAACTTTTTTTTCCACCGTCTGATCGGGCCTATTTCAAGGTCGAACTGGAGTTGCCGATCGGTACCCGAATCGAGGCCACCGAATCGATGGTCAAGCAAGTCGAAACCTTCATCCGCGAAAATTTGATGGCCGGAGAACGGCAAGCGGAGGGCGTGACTAATTGGGTTAGCTATATAGGGTCTGGTGGCCCACGATTTATTCTGACGCATAGTCCTAAACCTAGCAGTTCGAATTACGCATTTATGGTAGTTAACGTCACCGACCATCGAATTATAGATGCGTTGATTGCACAGATGGATCGTTACACCTTCGAAAATTTCCCCGATCTTTTAGTTAAACTGAGAAAGATCGAAAATGGCGCACCCATTGCGAATCCGGTTGAAGTGCGTTTGAGTGGCACAGATCGCGATATCCTGTTCGATATTGTTGATCAAATAAAATCGGAAATGGCTTCGATCGAAGGTCTGAAATCGATTAGCGACAATTGGGGGCTGCCGATAAAGAAATTAAATGTCAATATCAGTCAGGCACGTGCAAGGCGAGCGGGTGTCACCAACAAGGATATTGCGATATCGTTGCAAACCGGCCTCAGCGGACTGGAGCTATCGCAATATCGAGAGGGTGACAGCGTCATCCCGATTATTTTGAAATCGAAGGCCGCCGATCGTCAGGATCTGGCTAAGCTCGAAGTACTCTCGGTGTATGCTCAGGCAACGGGCACTTCGGTGCCATTGAGTCAGGTCGCTGACATTAAAGTCGTTTGGGAGTCTGCCAATATTTTGCGCAGAGACCGCTTTAAAACGGTTGCTATTGGTGCTCAGATCGGGCCGAATATTACCGCATTGGAAGCTTTCGCGCGATTAGAGCCTTGGCTAAATGAAGTTAGCGCCAGCTGGCCAGTCGGTTATCGCTATGAATTTGGTGGTGAAGCAGAATCGTCTGGCAAAGCCAATCAGTCGATTGCCGATAAGTTGCCGATTGCGGCAATGATCATCCTGCTATTACTGGTCGGGCAGTTCAACTCGGTCCGAAAATCTATTATCGTGTTGAGTACGATTCCGTTGGGCTTGATCGGGGTTGTGATAGGGCTATTGGTAGGCCAGTCGTTTTTCGGCTTTATGACATTGCTGGGTATTATTTCATTGGCTGGAATCGTTATTAATAACGCTATTGTTTTGTTGGAACGAATAAAAATGGAATTGGAAGCAGCAACGCTGAAGCCGCTAGAAGCGATTGTGGAAGCCGCGCAAAAACGCCTACGACCCATCTTGTTGACTACCGCAACAACCGTGCTCGGATTGATTCCGCTATACCTTGGGGGCGGTGAAATGTGGGAGCCAATGGCACTCGCAATTATCGGCGGTCTATTGGTTTCGACTTTACTGACCCTGGGTGTTGTGCCGGTACTTTACGCGCTGATGTTTCAAATCAGCGCAGAATCAACTGAATCAACCAGTTAATACACTGGATCAAGTGCCTTTACCTTAAGAACGCGGGGACGGGGTCAGAACGCAGGATGGGGTCAAGTCTTTCCATATCGCATTTTCAATGTTGAAATTCCCTCATGGCTAGACCTTGAACCCCCTTATATACAGTTGATAACGGTCAAATTTGCCAGCTCGCATCGGGCTTCCAGCTATTGACCCAGACTGGGATATCACCTGCAGGCATAGGGTGAGCTATTCCAAAACCTTGTGCCAGTTCACAGCCAATGTCCAATAGCGCTTTGCCATGTTCAATGGTCTCAACACCTTCTGCAATCGCTTGACGTTTAAAGACTTTAGTCAGGCCTATCACACTTTCCACTATCGCTCGATCGCCAGAGTCAATTAACATATTCTGGATAAAGCTGCGGTCGATCTTAATCAAAGTGGCTGGCAAGTGCCGGAGATAGGTCAGCGATGAATAGCCCGTGCCAAAATCATCTAAAGCAAATTGAACACCCATATCAAGACATTCCTGCATCACATTGATAACGTGCTTCAAGTCTTTTAAAGCACTGGTCTCGAGGACTTCGAGTTCCAAATTGTGCGGCGCTACGTCGGGGTGGCTAGACATTATCTCAGCGAGCTTGCTTGCAAAGTTTTCCTGCTGTAGTTGCAGTGCACCGATATTTACGCTGACCTTCAGATGCAGCCCCATGCTTTGCCATAGACTGATTTGTGTCAATGCCGTATTAATCACCCACTCGCCCAGCTCTAAAGATAAAAGGTGGTCATCAATCAAAGGTAAAAATTCCTTCGGCGGTAACAAACCACGATCCGGATTTTGCCACCGTATCAACGCTTCTACGCCAATAACGGTACCTAGCTTCATATTCACTTTTGGTTGGTAAAACAATACAAGCTGGTGATTAG
>CBDTWQ010000156.1:0-4933 GCA_965364115.1 uncultured Gammaproteobacteria bacterium
TGGTTAACCGCGATTCAAAAATGAAGTTGTTAAGCCTGAAACGTCGTGAAGTCAAACCTGCCGTAGCCGAAGGCAAGGTTGACGATTCGGTTTTGAGCATTATCACTTCTGAACCGAGTCTTTTTCGGCACGTGCTCGAAATTGAGCTCTCCGGTAAGTACGTTGATTTATTAGGTTATGTGCAGACGATTGAGTCTTTGCAGTGGAAGCTGCTTTGGGATGAAATTGATATCGTCAGGCAATCTGGCTCAAACATTGTGGTCAAAGTCGTCCTTTCTACGTTGTCTACCAAACGAGAATGGGTCGGTATATAGAGGCATGGATGATTAAAATAGTATCCACCTACCTTACGGCTGTGTTGTTCATCTCGCTTGCTAATCTTGGGGTTACCGCGCTAGTGCATGCAAAAGAGTTTCGCGATCCGATGCAGCCGCCACTCGCTGCGCTGCGCAAGTTTAACCATTCCAGCGGAGATAAATCACCTCGCGTCGCCAAAAAGGCCTCGATCAAACCGGCGGGTGAGCCGATGAAGTTGACCCAAATTATTTTTTCGAAGAACCGTAAAGTGGCGGTTATTGATGACCAAGTGTTGGTGGTTGGTGATCGAATCAGAGGCGCTACATTAGTCGGTTTGACGCGGCAGGCTGCCCGTTTGAAACTCAATGGAAAGATAATTGATCTTAGCTTAAGCACCGACACGACTTCTGTGCGGCAGAAAGCTACTGGAGGTAAATTATGACTCGCCGAATCCTGACTGGTTTAATTCTGGTTCTTTTTCTTGGCGCCTGTGTGTCACCGCGAACGATTGAGCAAATGGAGTTAACTCGTCAAGAAATTGACGACACCTTCGATCAGGCGGCGAAGGCCAGAATTACCGATATTAAACCGCCTTCTGACGATATTCTGGATCAACTGCTTCCTCGAGGCGGCATTTCAGTGCCGGGTCTTGGCGCCGAAGTGTTCGATGAGCCAGCGTTTGATATCTCGGTTTCTAATGCCCCAGCGCGACTGTTTTTCATGAGCTTGGTCAAGGGCACCAGCGTTAATATGGTGGTTCATCCTAAAGTTGAGGGTGAGATATCGCTGGATTTGAAAAACGTTACGGTGAATCAAGTAATGCAGCTGGCCCGGGAAGTTTATGGCTACGAGTTTCAGCAGAACAAAACCGGATTTATCGTTCTGCCGGCCCGAATTCAGTCTCGAATTTTTACCGTCGACTACTTGAATGTGTCTCGCCAGGGTGAGTCGCAGATGACCGTCAGCTCAGGGCAAATAACGTCTTCTGGCAGCAGCAGTGATGGCAATAGCGAGGGTGGTGGAAGCTCATCATCGCTTAAATCGAGTCAAGTGAATACCACCAGTCAAGCTGATTTTTGGACCGGTTTGCAACAAACCTTAGTTTCAATTGTTGGAGGCGGTGAGAATCGCTCGATAGTGGTTGATCGTCACGCTGGGCTAGTGATTGTTCGAGCCATGCCGGGTGAACTAAGAGACGTCGAAGCTTATCTGAAGTCAGCTCAAGCCAGTTTGCAGCGACAGGTTATTTTGGAGGCCAAGGTGATTGAGGTTGAGCTCAATGATAGCTTTCAATCTGGCATCGATTGGGCCGCGATAACGTCAGACCGGGAATTCTCGATTGGTTCGTCCAGTATTATTCAGGATGGGGGTGGCCAGGCTACGATTGACGAGCTAACGGGCAACGTGGTTGTAAATCCTGGTTTGGTGTTAGGCAACTCCGCATTTGCCAATCTATTTGCGGTGGGCAGTTCATCACGCACTTTCGGTTCATTGATAACTTTATTAGGGAATCAGGGCAGTGTTCACATTTTGTCGAGCCCAAGGGTGTCGACGGTGAACAATCAAAAAGCGGTGATCAAGGTCGGCTCCGATGAGTTTTTCGTCACCGAAGTGTCATCTGAAACCAACAATTCCGGCGGTGATACAGTATCCACCCCTAAATTGACCTTGTCCCCATTTTTTTCCGGGATTGCGCTTGATGTGACGCCTCAAATCAGCGATACAGGCGAAGTGATATTACATATTCACCCAAGTATCAGCGAGGTGACTGATCAGGTGAAAGTGATCACCTTAGGTGGGGAAGACTATAGTTTGCCACTAGCACTTAGCAACGTGCGCGAATCCGACTCGATCGTCAAAGCCCGCAATGGCCAGGTGGTGGTGATTGGTGGTTTGATGAAGAACGTCGCCAGTGATGAACTCGGTAGTGTTCCTGGTCTCAGTCGAACACCCGTGCTAGGCAAGTTACTTGAGCAGACGCGTAAATCAGTGCGACGCAGTGAATTAGTGATTTTACTAAGGCCGATCGTGATTGATAGCAATCAGGTTTGGTCCGATTTGATTGATGACAGTGCGAAGCGCGTAGAAAGTTTGAGTTTCAATCGGCCAAAGGCGAACGAGTAATGTACGAACAGTATTATGGGCTCGCAGAAAAACCTTTCGGGCTAACCCCTGACACCGAGTTTTACTTTCGGTCTTTCACCCATGAAGAGGCTTTGAATGCGTTAGTGCTAGCGATAAAGTTAGGCGATGGTTTTGTAAAATTCACTGGCGAAGTCGGCACCGGTAAAACTTTGTTGTGTCGAAAGCTGCTCGATTTGCTTGAGCCAGATTTTGATACCGCTTATATCCCGAATCCTTATTTAACCTGTGATGCATTATTGCAAGCGGTGGTTAATGAACTTGGGATTAGCAAACGACAGAAAAAAAAGCCCCCTCTCGATTGTATCAATCATCATTTGATATCAAGCGCTCGCAAGGGCCGTAGCACGGTCATTATAATGGACGAGGCACAGTCGATTCCGGTGCAAAGTTTGGAGGCCATTCGCTTGTTGAGCAACCTTGAAACCGAGAAGAAAAAATTAGTGCAAATAGTCTTGTTTGGCCAGCCTGAGCTAGACCAGTTATTATCGAACAGCAGTATTCGCCAATTGAAACAACGGATTGCTCACACTCACGAACTGCAACCCTTGGCGCAAGATTCGATTCGCACCTATTTGCATCATCGTACCAAGTCGGCGGGTTATCGAGGGCCCGAGCTTTTTGACTTGCGAGCGCAAAAGCGGATCTTCAAGTGGAGCCACGGGGTGCCACGGTTGATTAACGTGCTCTGTAATAAAGCGATGATGTTGTCTTATGCCAGTGGCGACTTTTATATTCAAAGCAAACATATCGATGCCGCCGCGAGCGACATGCAAGTCCAATGAGCGTTATCAATAATGTTTTGAAGGGTCTCGATAAGCGCGAGTCGTGTTTTAAATCGATCGAAATTCCGTCATTACAGCGCCCTGCCGAAGCCTCTTTGAAGAAGCCTAAGATTGCAATTAGTGCAGCGATCAGTTTGTTTTTGGTGCTTGCGTCAGGCACTCTTTTTGATTGGCCGGCGGTCGACTCGGTGGTCGCCAGTCAACCGTTATTTAGCCTAAAAATGGCCTCGCTTGGCACTGGTGTTAGTGGTGCGAATGCCGGTCCAGAACTGACTTCGCTAGCCGTTGATGCCAGTCGCACGATTGTTGAGCTAGAAATAACGCCACTAGTTGGCGATGCTATTCGGTCGATTGTCGATCCAGAACCGATTGCATTAGCCGTTGATACTAGCCTTGTGTTTGCCGATCAAGAGTTGACACTGCCATCAGAGATGGGAGGGCATGCAGCTGCCGATTCAGCGGCAATAAAGACGGCCCTTTTGATTCAGCAAGCTAAACCAGCCAATCAAATAATCGGCTTGCAAGTAAGTGAGTCGCCGAGCCAAATGCGGCTCGAGTTTGCGTTGCAGAACAAAGTGGTGACTTATCTCAAGGCGCGCAGCGAGAACCTCTTTGCCTATCATCTGCGCGACACTGAAAGCTTAATTATGGCCCCGGCACTTATCGACAACCGATGGCTAAAAGGATTCTCGATCGAGCAAGTAGAAGATGGAATCGACATCGAGTTTGAAACCATCACCGATATATTGGTCGAGACCCAACAAGCTGAGAATGATGGCGGCCCAATGTGGTCGATCAACTTCACTCAAGTGGTGCCTCCAACGCCGACTATTGTCGCCGTGTTGAATCAATCACCGCAAAGAGAAACCATAACTGATTTGGTTGCAACTGATTCAGCGCGAATCCATGGTGAAACCTCATTGGACAATGAGGCGCAAGCGAAATCTAAGTCGACCGCTCCGTTGGCAGTGGTCAAGCTTGATATCAAATCGATTGATTCCGATGGCGTGCCCAAACAGCAGTTTGAATATGCGGTGAAGCTGATCAATTCTGGCCGCTTTGCGAAAGCAGAAAAGCAACTGACTGGTTTACTGCAGGGCAGCGAAGATTACAAGGCGCGACAGCATTTGTTGGCTTTGTTCTACCGGCAAAATAATGTTGATCAGTTATCACAGTTGATCCAGGAAGCGACAGAACTCTATCCTGAAGATGAGTTCTTTCGAACCGAGCATGCGCGCAGATTGTTTGAAACGGGTGACTATGTGACGGTGATTAAATTGCTTTCTGCGATGGAGGAGCACGGTCCTCAGCAGCTTGCATTGTTGGCGGTTAGTCATCAACGGCTCGACCAACATCAGTCGGCGGTTGGTTTTTACCAACTGGCGCTGTCTCGCGATGCGGCTAACTCAAAGAATTGGGTTGGTCTTGGCATCTCGCAGGAACACTTGACCTCGTTTAAAGCGGCATTGCAGTCTTATCGCAATGCTTCCAGGGTGGGTCAGATGAATGATCGATTGCAATCGTTTGTCAACAAACGAAGCAACACGCTCGCTCGTTTGATTGATTAGTGGTCTACACTTAAGTTGAGAGATTTTTCGATTTTTAAGTGCGGTTGAAATGACTTTCGTCAGACGACTTATTTTAATTATCAAACGAGCCTGACAGGTTTTTCACTAGAGCACGAACACGGACAGATTGTTAATGGCTTT
>CBDTWQ010000157.1:0-4911 GCA_965364115.1 uncultured Gammaproteobacteria bacterium
ACACCTTCACCACGGGCCCAGTTGAGGCTGCATGGGTGGTAAACAACCTGATCAAGCCTTTATCAATCATAGCCTCGCACGCTAACCAACCGTCCACTTCCGGCGGCAAGATTATCAAAGGCACACGTTTGGCGAAGTTCAAGAAAATAACCAAAGCCAAGGTCTACGCGCCAATCAGCGGACGCACCATGTCATTCAATGCGAAAGGAAGGTGCACTAGCGGCTGCTAGCAAAATCTGTAAAGTGGGACAGTATACCTATTAAGACGATTTCCCTTAATAGGTATACTGTCCCACTTTTGAAGTTGCGTCTGATCCTGCCTCACCGCTTGGCCTGAATCGGTAGTTTTGAATACGAACAACATGCTATTTATCCTCGTATCGCCGATGATTTAGAATGTTGTCCAATTGGAACGGTTTCAAATCTTTCCTATCTGCCAATTTCAGTCGCAGAATCTGGACTGTTAGCAAAGGAGACGACGTTGAGTTTTCAGGGGTTGCAAGCAAAATACAGGCGCCTATACGGCGAAAGCGCCGCGTGGAAGCTGCTAAGAACCGAAAACGCGCCCTATATTTTAGCGTTCATAGCCGATCTGTTTGCGGAGGAAGGCGAGATTCCATACGGCCGCGCGCGCATCATGCTAGATGCCGAAATCGAAACCAGCAGGGAAAGCGGCATCTGGGTTACGACGACCAACGCAGGCACTTACCTCA
This sequence comes from uncultured Gammaproteobacteria bacterium, assembly GCA_965364115.1. Lineage (GTDB taxonomy): Bacteria > Pseudomonadota > Gammaproteobacteria. The sequence continues at coordinate 714 of CBDTWQ010000157.1, forward strand.
ATCTATGGATTCGCAGTGGCTGGCTGCGTGAAATGGATGACTTGCTGACTAAAACTGACGCCAGTGAAACTGCCTTGCGATTCTGTCAGGGCTTGGATGAGCGCACCTCTGGCACCACTGCCTCGCATTTGCGCATCGTTCAGGAAGCCGTGCGAGACCTCGCTGTGGCGATTAGTCCAAACGTCGAAGAGAGAGTCTCGTTGCTGGAAAACAAGAAAGCGGAGATTCAGCGTGAAATTGACGCCTTACAGGCCGGGGAAGTAGCGCAGCTGAGTGAACTTGAGCAAAGGGAACGCATTCGCGAAATTTACCAGCTGGCTTCGGTATTAACCGGAGACTTCCGTCGCGTTGAGGACGAGATACGCCAGTTGGACAAAACGCTTCGAGTCCAAATTATTGAAGGAGGAACCTCTAGAGGCGATATTCTGCTGTCGGTGATGGAGAAAGAAAAGCTATTGGCTGGCACCGATGCGGGGAGTGCATTTGAAAGCTTTTTCCATTTGCTTTGTGATCAAAACCGGTCGACGGAATTTAGAGAACAGCTACGAAGCATTTTAAACCAGCCAGTCGCAGAGCAACTGTCTCCCGCTCAACATCAGTTTCTGGGCCAGTTAATGCGCGAACTAAGCCGCGAGAGCGACCGAGTTTTTAGAGTAAGACGCAGGACCGAAGAAGGTCTGCGGTCGTATATCGAAAGTGGTGCGGCTGCGGAAAATCGTGCGGTTGATCAACTATTGTCAAAGCTCGAAAAAATGGCGGTAGGATTGCGTGATGCGGGTTGTGATTTGAAGACGAACACGACCCTGCATCTGCCTGTCGGCCCGATTAGTTTGTCTTCACCGGAATCGATGAAGCTAAAGAGTCCAGATGAAAAGCTCGACACCAGTGGTATCGAAGCGCATCCCAATAGCCGAGAACCGAGCGATCAAATTCTGAATTGTCTAGACACCGTGCAGTTGCGAGAGATTGCGCGCAGCTCGCGGGCAACGCTCCGGGTCCACGGGCCCATGACCATATCCGGACTGGCACGTCAAAACCAGTTGCAATCGGGGCTTGAAGAGTTGGTTGCCTATTTGCGCGTTGCTCGGGCGGTCCATGCCACCGAACTGGGAAACAAAGAGGAAATCAACATACTGGATCAACAAAATATAAGGCTCAAGGTCTCGATTCCAGCCGTGTTACTAAGTGCGGACCTGTTTCCTGACAATATAGACGAACTCACGCTCTAACGAGCTGGTGATAAGATAAATGACGACTGGCGACAATAATTCTACCCCCAATAGTTTTTTCGAGATGGTCACTGGTTCTGGCGAAGCCCGTCAATCAGAGAATGAACCAGCAAAAAGGTTTGATAAATCGAGCGTGAAGTCACCAAAAATTGGCGAAGTCGCTGAAGTTTCCAGCGCAGCGTCAGATGGACCAGACATAGAGGGTTCGACCTCAGATAGCCATTCTGATATGCCTCACGACGCGAGGCGAGTGCTGGTTCATCTGATGCGTCAAGGTGTCATTATCGCCGCTCAAAAACCCAAACTATTTGAACTGGTCAATCGCTATGAAGCGCAGTTAAGAAGGCATCTGTCAGAGGTTTATCTGCAATTGTCGGTCGATGCCCGAGCAGGTGTGGTTTTTGTTGCGAGCTCGAGCGGCGATCAAGCGCATGCTGATGAAACCAACGCGGCTGACGAATCGATCGAGGGCTCTTTATCGCTGATCACAAAACGGACCTTGCCCTTGTTTGACACACTTTTGCTATTGGTTTTGCGTAAACACTACCAGGACCGCGAATCGGCTGGCGAGCAAAAAATCACGATCGATATCGAGCGACTGGAATCTCGATTAACACCGTTTTTGCCGCTCACCGATCACGCCAGTCTGGATCGGAGAAAATTAATTGCGCGAGTAAAGGAAATGGCACGGCGTAAAGTACTATCCACGATTCGGGGTTCCGAAGATCGCTATGAAATCACGCCGGTCATTCGATATGTGGTCAACGCGGAGTTTTTGGAGTCAATGCTTGCCGAATATCAGCGCCTGGCCCTCGAAGCTGCTGGCGACACTAGTGCCAACACGCGCGCTGACACAACAGGAAGAGCTGCATCTACGGCCGCTCATGATGATATGAAAGACCTATCATGAATAGCCCGAGCGAGCCTGAATTAAAGTCCGCAAGACAGGGCCTGTTTGGGCATGAACAAATTCGACTGGCCGAACTGTCGGTGTTCAATTGGGGCTCTTTTCATGGACTGCATAGCGCTTCAATTGATCCCGGAGGCACGCTGGTCACTGGCGACAACGGCGCAGGCAAGTCAACTTTAATTGACGGCTTAATGGCATTACTGTTGCCCGCCGGCAAAGCAACTTTCAATGTGGCGGCAGCCCAAGGGGACCGCTCTGATCGCACCCTTGTATCCTATATGCGAGGCAGCTTTGGTTCGGCTCACGATGGTTCGGGAACCCGCGTGAAAAGCAAACGCGAGAAGGCCGTTGTTACCGGACTTCGCGCGCTTTACACCAGCGACGATGGTTCTCAAATTACTTTAGCAAGTTTGTTCTGGACCACTCAGTCAACCAACGCCCTGACGGACGTCAAGCGGGTCTATATTGTCGCCAAGCGAGATTTGCAGTTAAAGGAAGTTCTCGATGCTTTCGGCGACGGGAATGCGCGACAGCTCAAGCAATGGTTGCGCGATGATTCAGCCATCACCTGCTGCGATGAAAATTTCAGTGATTATCAGGAGCTCTATCGAAAATTGCTCTATATGGACAACAAAAATGCTCCGGCGCTTTTAGCCAGAGCGTTGGGTTTGAAAAAAATTGACGACTTGACCCGCTTAATTCGAGAGTTGGTTTTAGAGCCCAGCACAGTCAAAGACGATACGCGGCAAGTGGTTAACGAGTTTTCTGATCTGGTCGCGATTCACAGTCAACTGATCGATACCAAAGAGCAAGTTATGCACCTGCAGCGGTTGCCTGCGTTTGCAGACACCATCGCGCAATCAAAACTCGCTGTCGATTCACTGATGAAAGAAAAACAAGGGCTAAGCATCTATTTTGGCGAACTTTATAGCGTGCTTTGGCAAGTAAGAGTCGAGCAAATCAGTGCCAGCCTGGAAGCTATTTCACGTGATTTGCAACGCGGTGAAATTGAGGCGAAAGACGCCTCAACTCTTGTTGAACAGTGCCATGAAACCTATTTAAAACTCGGCGGCGACAAAATCGAATCGATTAAAAAAGAGGTTGAACATACTACCGCCAAACTGAAGGACGTCGTGCGGGCTTCATCCCTTTATCAACAGGATTGCCAGCAGGTTGACCTCGATGATCGTTTAACCGACGCACAGGTTGCTGGCAATCAAAAGGTCGCAATCGAAAATCTCGGGCGAATCGATGACGAGATTGAGAAAAGCCAGAATAATTTTGCCGAGGTGGCGGCAGTACTGGCCGAATCTCAGCAAGAAATGACCGCGGTTGACGCTGAAATTCAACAAATTGAGGCGTGCCCTGACTCGAACATTGAGGTGAAATATCAACTGTTGCGAAGTGAGATCGTTAGTTCATTACAACTGCCCGCCAACGAGCTGATGTTTATCGGTGAACTGGTCGATGTCAAAGATCACGAGAAACATTGGCAAGGTGCGATTGAACGCGCTTTAGGTGGGTTGCGCATCACTTTAATGGTGCCTCAGAAAAGCTATTCGATGATCACGCGCTGGTTGAACGTCAGACATACAGGTCTGCATGTGCGGGTTCAGGTAGTCAAACCCAATGTTGAGCCAAAATCACGTCCTCCGTTCAGGGAAAATGGCTTTATTAAAAAGCTTGTATGGAAAGAGCACCCGTATCGAGAATGGCTAAAAAACCACCTAATCAAGTTTGACTTGCAATGCGTGGCCGGCACCGACGAACTTGATAAAACGCCTTTTTCAATGACCCAGCAAGGCTTGATGCACATGGAGCAGGGGCGATTCCAGAAAAAAGATCAGAATCTAGTGGGTGACAAGAATAGGTGGTGTCTCGGTTTTTCGAATCAGTCTCGACTGGCTTTATTGCAATCAGACAAACGCGCAGCCAAGGCGAAATTAACCGAGTTGGAGACGCAGGCTGTTACTGCCCGGGCGGCCTGTAATGACGTCACCAAGAGCAAGACATTATGGCAACGAATTGAATCTGTGGAATGGGACGGAATCAATGCTCC
>CBDTWQ010000158.1:0-4910 GCA_965364115.1 uncultured Gammaproteobacteria bacterium
CCGATTTCGCCTTGCGCTCGACTACGTGCATGAAAAGGCATATTTGACATCGTCACTCGCGGCATATTCTGACAATAAACTCAAGAATGCGGGTTATGTCTTTAGAGATCATCCTGCTTTTAGCGCAATTTCCAATTTTGAAGAGGCCGCATCTAATCCAATAGCGGTCATATTTGAAGATGCCAATTGCGAAGATTGTAACGAAATACACTCTACGTTATTTTCACGTAGTGACGTCAGCGAGGCTTTTGATCAACTGACTGTCAGCCGACTGGATTCACTGTCTTCGGATGAAATTATTAGTGTATCGGGCAACAAAACAACGCCCAAAGAATGGGCAAGAGATTTAGAGCTAACCTACCGACCGAGTGTCATCTTGTTTGACCGTGGCCGAGAAATAGCTCGAATTGATAATCGTCTTTACTCCTGGCATTTTAAAGCGTTCATAAAATGGGTCGCAGGAAGGCACTACGAAAAACAGCCCAATGTTTACATCTATATGGCCCAGTTGCGCGAAGAGCAATTAATGATCGGAAATGATGTAAGTTATGTAGATTAAATGCTGCCTCGCCGGCCACCATCAAACCGACCGACGACCTCCCCTGCCTCGGCCTAAAGCCACTGTTTGCTCCGCAAGCAACTATTGATCGCTTGTCTTAGTTATTTCAGGATAAAAATAGCTTATTGCTCTTTCGTGCAAAACTCATATTGTTATACTTTTTTATATAATGTGTTTATAATAATCGAATTCACCCGTGCATTCGATTGGTGAGTCCTTGAGTGACTATTTTTGGAATTGATAGGAAGCGTTTTGGTTCAATAAGAAACCAAAAACTAACGCCTCTGCATTCCGGAAAAAGCGACTACCAGAGCCGGTTTTGCTGGTAAATTTTCGCTGCAGTGTGTTTTGAGAAATCCAAATCACTGACAGCCCTGGTTAGAGAATGAAATGTTTGAAATTGACCGTAAAAAGGTAACCGAATAGGTAAAGGTGATGAAGTTTTATCCAACCGAACATCGTCAAAAACTGCAACTATGTTGACAAACAGCGCGCCCCTCATAGTTATAGCCATAGTCATACTTCTCAGTCTTGCTGCGAATGACGTCATCGCAGCTCAATCGGATGAATCTATTGCTACAACAAGCAGCACCACTGCTGAAAACAGCGTCAATTTAGCGCAAAATTCGTCAGCAGAAACAACACAACTAGACGAAGATGAATCAGAAGAAGTTGAAATAGAAGAAGACGAAGATGAAGAGCCTGACTGTGATTGAGACTTAGCTATTTACTTAGAAACGATCAGGGGAAAATGTTAGGCGAGTGCAATTCATAAGTGTAAATTTTAAAAATAATTTTGGAGGAGCAACAAATGAAAGTATCAAAACTGTTAGCAGGCTCATTAGTATTATCCTGTGTCAGTACTATCGCTTTAGCTGGAAAACCAGTCGGTATTTCCCCTAGCTTGATGTCGATTAATGTTAACCACAATGGAAGCATGGTTCAAATCAAACGCAATCAAGACAATAGCAACACCATCATTCAGGCGTTTGCCAAGACGTCTCGCCCTTGCCCGCCTTTTTGCATTCAGCCGATGATTATCGCGCCCGGTGTTGAGACATTAGGTGAGCTTGAAGTAATAAACTATATACAGAAAATGCAGGGTGGCGATAAAAGCATATTTGTAGCCGACTCAAGAACGCCAGATTGGGTCGCAAAGGGCACCATACCCAGTGCGGTAAATGTTCCTTGGACACTACTTGCGCCGGCAAAAGGCGCGACCACTCAGACCATTATGGGCGTCATGATTGACACTTTCGGGGTTAAGTTAAAAGGCGATGCTGACGAATTTTCAGTCGATGAAGCGATTGTAGCTGGCACTGTTTCTAAGGTATTTGACTACTCCAATGCAAAAACACTGGTTTTGTTTTGTAACGGCATGTGGTGTGGGCAATCGCCAGCGAGTATTAAGTCATTATTGAAATTTGGATACCCTGCCAGCAAGATTAAATGGTATCGAGATGGCATGCAGGCTTGGGAGATTTTAGGGCTTAACACCGTAAAGCCATAAAAAGTAGTCGACTGTTAACCCAGTCGATTTGATCACCGGAAATCCGCAATGGGCTGTATCAATTTCATCACCTGATACAGCCTTTTCATTGGAGACCGAAGAAGAGGTTTCAGTCCGTGTTGCTTAACTTTTAACCACCTAGGCTCCGCGCACTTTTTGCGATCGCTTTATCAAGGTAGTAACCGTAATATTCTCGATTGCCGACACCAATGATTGGTTCATGCAGTTGACTACCATCAGCCGCTAGAAACAAAATAGATGGAGAGAACTCAGCGTCATAACGGCGTGCAAAATCTCCTGGATCAATCGAGCGGCCAGAAAAATCAGTGAACGAAAGGCCAGCGAGATCCAGCTCTCGCACTATCGCGATATTGGCGAATTCACCATTTCGGATCATCGGTTCAATATGATTTAATTTAACGTATTCACAGAAGCTACAATCAGGTGCAGTGATTAAAACCACGAGCAATAACTGACCCTGCCTAGCCTGATTTCCATCTCGATTTAGGTCATCGACTTCTTCTAGTGCAGCGGCGGCACAAACAGCCGGCATGGCTAAACAAAGCAGGACTGGAATGAAATGTTTTAGCAATGCTTTCAAACTAGGCTCGTCCAATTCCCGGATTCTGATCAACGTTCTTAAGTTTCGGCGTATTAAGTTTGTTAATTCTAATCTCTTTTTGATCTTTCATATAGGTGCTAACTACATCCCAGATGGGCGGACCTGGCGATTGGGACCCGACGGTTGCCCAGCCAGCTACTTTGTATTTCTTTGACGCCTCAATAGCTGTGCCATCATCGAGCTGCATGTTTGAAATACGTTTACCAATATTTTCTAGCGGGTCACAAACATAGTCCATACCACCGAGGCGAACCATATCGCCACCCTGTTGGTAGTAAGGGTCAGGGTTGAAAAGATTATCACAGACATCTTCCAGAATTAACTTGATATCCTCGCCAGACATTTCTCGTACATAGGTTTCTGGATAGGTAATAGCCGTTTGATCCATTAAATGTTCCAACGTAATGGGTTGGCCTGGCAGCACTGTCGTTCCCCAACGAAAGCCTGGAGATAGAGATATCTGTGCTTCTCCGACCAATCGCTGAGCATCGCAGATAACCTGATCGAAGGTGCCGTTGAAATTTCCTCGACGGTAAAGTAGATCGTCACACACCGCCAACTCTTCCGAAAGCTGAGCGATGTAGGGCTTCCGAACTTTATCGATATAGTCGGTCATTTCTTTATTCGGTTCGAGCAAGTTGGCGAATATAGGCAATAGACGATACTGGAAACCTTTCACAGAGCCATTTTTGATATCAAGATCCATCACACCTAGAAATTTTCCATTGGAGCCCGCATTAGTGACTAAGGTTTTGCCAGAAGCGTTACTGACCGGGATCGCCGAGGGCACTCCATCGTGGGTGTGGCCACCGAGAATGACATCGATGCCTGACACGATTGATGCCATTTTTAGATCAACATCCATTCCGTTGTGAGACAGTAAAACAACCGCATCTGGCTTTTCGGTTTGCCTTATATCATTAACCAACGCCTGCATTTCATCGTCACGAATACCAAAACTCCAATTCGGAATAAATCGTTGCGGGTTTGCAATAGGGGTATATGGAAATGCCTGGCCAATCACGGCAATACGTGCCTGCCCAACCTGTTTAACGGTGTAAGGTTTGAATGCATGCCCCGTGTCTTCATCATAGGCTTTGGCATCATCGAATAAGGCTTCTTCAGTCACTCGAATGTTTTGCGCTAAAAACTCTGCATTGAGACCTTCTAGCAGGGTGTGAATTTCATCTTCGGGATAGGTGAACTCCCAATGCCCCGTCATCACATCAACCCCTAGAATATTGCAGGCACCCACCATATCTTTGCCGCGTGTCCAGTAAGCGGTGCCACTGCCCTGCCAAGTATCACCACCATCTAACAGCAGGGTTTTCTCACTACCATAGGATTGACGTAACTGATCGATCAAAGTTTTTAAATGTGCAAAACCACCTACTTTGCCATATTTTTGGGCCGCATTCGAAAAGTCTAAATAGGTAAACGCATGGTTTAATAATGGATTGGAAACCGCCGCAAACTCCTTAGCTAATGCATTACCAACCAAATGAGGGGCTTTTCCCAATGCATTGCCTATCCCAAGATTGACATTGGGTTCACGAAAATAAATCGGCTTAAGTTGCGCATGACAATCAGTGAAGTGTAGTAACCGTGCATTACCAAACTCGGGAACCGCGTAAGGATCCACCGAGGAACCAAAACTGGTCGACGTCCGAGAAAGCATCCCAGCGCCTGCTGCAAGGGAAAGTAATTGCACGAATTCACGGCGGTTGAGATGCATAGTGTTTGTCCTTAATAAATAAACTGTTTGCTAGTCAAATCGCGCGACGCAAAAAAAAACCCACGAACGTTATGCAGCGGGTTTTAAGACAGTTTTACAAAATTGTCCGTAAGGATTTGAGCTGCGCCAAGGTTACTTGGGCACTCTTGCTTTCCATGCTTTCGACTCAATAGCGGCTTGCTTCACACTGGTTTCACCCTGTAGCTTGGCTTTATTGCAGGCTCTTAATGCTTTACCAAACTGTCCTTTGCCGATCGCTTTTTTTGCCGCCTTAATAAGCTTGCCAGTTGTCGTCCATTCCATTTTTGCTTGAGCAGCCGTTTTGCGAGCTGTCTCTGCTGCACCACAGGCAGCCACTGCGTCACTTTTGGCGTCAGCAATGGCAATAGAACTGGTAACGCTAATCAGCAATCCGGTAGCCATCGATGTCATTATTTTGGTTATTTTCATTTTTACAATCTCCTGTTAGTGCTACTTACGAGCA
>CBDTWQ010000159.1:0-4905 GCA_965364115.1 uncultured Gammaproteobacteria bacterium
CTGCACCGTTTGGGCACCGACCACTGGCAACGCTCACGGAAAAAAGCGCAGCAGAAAATCCATGACATCGCGGTGGAATTACTGGATATCCAAGCCCGACGAGCAACCATGCAAGGCCGCGCGCATGAATTGATTCATGACGAGTATCAACAGTTTGTCAGTCAATTTCCGTTTGAGGAAACACCGGACCAAGAAATCGCGATCGACGCGGTTATTGCTGACATGCAGGCGCCCAAACCGATGGACCGGATCGTTTGCGGGGACGTCGGATTTGGCAAGACCGAGGTGAGCATGCGAGCAGCATTCGTCGCGGCTAATTCAGGTAGCCAGGTGGCCGTGTTGGTGCCAACCACCTTGTTAGCGCAGCAACACTTCCAAAACTTTCTCGACCGCTTTGCCGATTGGCCTATTCGGATCGCCAGTTTGACTCGATTCACCGGAAAAAAAGAGATCGACATAACCCTAGCTGAAATCGCTGCCGGCAAGATAGACATTGTTATTGGCACCCACAAGCTGTTATCCGACTCGATCAAATATCACAATCTCGGATTGTTGGTTATCGATGAAGAGCACCGTTTCGGCGTGCGCCATAAAGAAAAACTCAAGGCAATGCGAGCCAATGTCGACTTGCTAACCATGACCGCAACACCGATTCCTCGTACCTTGAACATGTCACTGTCCGGAATGCGTGACCTGTCCATTATCGCGACACCGCCAATGCAACGCCATGCGATCAAAACATTCGTAACGCGCTGGAATACCGATACGCTGATCGAGGGCAGCCAACGTGAATTGAAACGCGGTGGTCAAATTTATTTTCTACATAACGAAATCAAGACCATCGAGAAAACTGCAGAGGAACTGCAAGAGTTAATTCCGGAGGCACGCATCGGCATCGTTCATGGGCAGATGAATGAAAAGCAACTAGAGAAGGTGATGCTCGATTTTTATCATCACCACTGCAATTTTCTAGTTTGCACCACCATCATTGAAAGCGGCATAGACGTGCCCACCGCGAACACCATCTTTATCAACCGAGCAGACAAACTCGGACTGGCTCAGTTGCATCAGATTCGCGGTCGAGTAGGTCGTTCCCACCACCGAGCCTATGCTTACTTAATTGTACCGCCTGAGCGGTCAATGACCGAAAGCGCACGCAAACGCCTGACCGCAATCGAATCGCTCGAGGAATTAGGCGTCGGCTTTACCTTAGCCACTCACGATTTGGAGATCCGTGGCGCCGGCGAAATCCTCGGTGACGAGCAAAGTGGTCAGATGATTGAAATCGGTTTCACGCTCTATGCCGAACTATTGGAACGTGCGGTTGCGTCGCTCAAAGCGAATCTACCGATTGATTTCGATCAGCCCATTATGCGCGCTTCGGAAGTCGATTTTCATGTTCCCGCGCTGATTCCGGAGCCCTATATTCCAGATATTCATCATCGATTAATCGAGTATAAGCGAATCGCCTCGGTCAAAGACGAGGGCGCTTTGAGGGACATCCGAATTGAACTGATCGATCGATTTGGTTTGCTGCCCGACCCACTGAAGCAACTGTTTCGGATCACCCAAATTAAACTCAAAACACTGGTCTTGGGAATTGACAAGATTGACATCGGTGAGCAGTCCGGAAAATTGATATTTAGTGCAAATCCGAACATTGAACCATTCAAAATCATTGAATTAATTCAAAAATACCCAGAACAATTTCGCTTTGATGGCAAACAGACCTTGCGCATCGTGTGTCAAGATGTTGAACTTGAAGCTCGATTTAAACAGGTCGAACAGCTGTTACAACACCTCGCAGGCTGATATGAAAATCACTCGGTTATTATTATTGCTCGGCTTAACGGTGCCCTTGGCCTCGGTCGCTCAAGATGACAGCGGATTGATAGTCGAAATCCCCTTCTACGATGTTGAAGTGGCCATATTCAAGAACCTTCGGGTTCCGAAAGGCAGTGAATTTGTGCCGCCTATTAGCTCACCAAGCCGCGATGACAATACTTTCGATTTATCATCACGCAACCCGAGCGAAGCTGAAGAATTAGGTTACAGCTTAATCACTAGCGACGAATATCGTTTAGTCGAGATCGTCGCTCGATTAGTCAAATCTTCACGATATCAACTGCTGACTCATGTTAGCTGGCGTCAGCCAGGCCTCGAAAGAAAGGCCGCCTTACCCGTTTGGATTGAGGGTGGTCGAATCTTCGGTGATGAATATATTTCAATAGATAATCAAATCGATCTAGCCGAAAGCAATCCTGAGCAGCCCGACTTCTTTGAAACCCTTTCTTTTGAATTTGATCCAGACGCAGTTGAAGCCATGCGAATAGAGTTGCTGCTAGAAGAAGCCCAGAGAGAGCGAGATAAATTGCGGCTCGAATTTCAAGCTTCTTCCAATCGAGCCCAGGCTTTCGCCTTACGAGATGAGGCGTTTTCGCCAGAAGATGACGCACCAATTACCAACGCGGAGGCTCTCCCCTATTGGTTAGATTTGCCAGAAATGGCGAAACACGACGGCCTTTATGAATTAGAGGGCAACATCACGATTGCCTTGTCACGTTATTTACATGTTCATACGGACCTCGTTTTGCGACGCCTTCGCGAGCCCTCGATCGCACTTGCCAATGCATCGCTTAGCGATCAGGATCAATCGAAAGTTTTAAACAACTACAGTCTTAAGGAACACCGGCGGATGCGCAGTAAAAATTTGCATTATTTGGATAACCCCGAATTTTCAATGTTGATTCTGATCACGCCTTATGAGGCGCCAGTTGAAATCGAGGAAGCCGAAATCGAGGGCATCGAAACTGATGTCGATCTCAAGAAACAGTAGTTGACCTTTTAATTGGCGTATTGTGCTTTGCCTGTTGATCGAATAGAGAGGAAATGATGACTGTTAGATTACCTAAAACCTTTCTCGTATTGCTTGCCCTAACAACAGCGGCCAGCGCAGCTGAGACCCGATACATCACCGATGTGTTCGATGTGACCATGCGCAGCGGAACCAGCACCAGCAATGAAATCTTACGAATGCTCGACAGCGGCACTGCGGTAACCGTGTTGGAATCGGACATAGCGTCCAAATATTCTCTGGTGGAGACCGATGATGGCAAGACGGGCTATGTCATTTCCCGTTTTCTAGTGACCGAACCGGCCGCCCGCGAGACCTTGAAAAAAATGCGCGAAACATTTGCCAAGCAAAAAACCGAGTTACTCGAACGAAGGTCGGAGATTAAACAACTGGGAGAGAATTTAGACCAGGAAAGAAGCGATAACCTAGCACTTAAAAATGCGCTCCGCGCGTCAGAAGAAGAGTTGACCATGGTGCGTAATGCCTCGACCGACGCGCTCGACATTCTGGAGCAACGGCAAGAATTACAATTGATCGTCGATCAGCTCAAACAGCAAGAAATTGAGCTCACTAGCGAAAATTCCGAGCTTAAAGACTCGACTGGTAGAGACTGGTTGGTGCGCGGCGCGGCAGTTTCTTTTGTTGCTTTTATAATTGGAATTTTAGTCACTCAGATTCGCTGGAAGCGCAAAGACTCTTGGGGTTCATACTGAGAATCAGCTTGATCGCCCAACCTAGGGGGCATTACCGTCAAGCGCCGCTGATCGGCCCTTGTACTAACCGGTCAATCGCTCAGAGGTGCCCTAACGGATCGTCAATATCAACGCCGTGCATAAAGGTCTGGTGCCTCTCGACCCCCGTAACCTGATAGATCAATCCAATCCAATTACCGACCACCGCACTGGCAGTATCTTGCCAAGTATTTTGCAATCGACCGACCACTAAGTTTTCAGGAAAGCTAGGCAATTCAGAATTATTGGCCACACACGCTTCAACGCGAGCCTGATATTCTCGGAACACAGCGGCGCTGAAATCACTGAAATAATGTTCGGGCATCGGTGGATATTGAGACGAATCACGATTGCCATAAAGGGTTATCTCGCGCTTATATTCTTTCAGTAATGAGACCGTGTCGTACTCTGGATGGCCCTGAAATAATACCGTGCGAAAGCCATCAGGGCTAGTCGCCAAATGAACACAGCCATCATCACCAGCAACCAATATTTTCAATCCTGCTTTTTCAAACTGCTCAGCATGGACACTGTTCCAGCGTGAATGTGGCACATCAAAAATAGTATTGATTTGCGCTGTCAACGGATGTCTGGCATCGGTCACATTGTGCCGAAAGACCCCCCATTTCTTTTTACTCTGTTTTTCGCGTTTTTGACCGTAGCGAAAATCCAGCACTGCATGGGTGGCCAAGCAAGAACAGAGTGTCGAGGTCACGTTTTCATGCGCCCATTCAGCCACTTCAATTAATGGGTCCCAGAATGCTTCTTTAGCCAGATCAGGGCCAATCACATTGGTCCCGGTGATAATTAATGCATCAAGGCCTTTTTCCTTGATCTCTTCAAAACTGTCATAGTACTGGTCGATATGAGCCTTGGCAGCAGGCCCGCGTTTAAATATGTCCAAAGTAAACGGATGGACAAAAAACTGAGCGATCGGATTGCTCTCTCCAACTAAACGCAAAAATTGGCGTTCGGTCGCGGCCAGCGCGGCATCCGGCATCATGTTCAGCAGACCGATATGCAACTCTCGAATGTCTTGCTGATGGGCCAGACCCGAATCTAGCACTCGCAAGCCCTCTTGCTTCAACTTAGCAAACGCGGGCAAATCATTATGAGCAACCAATGGCATAACTATTCCTCCTGCTCGGTTTTACGTGCAATCGCAAGCTCAAGGAGCGCGAGAAAGTCTTGGTCATCTCCTACTGCAGCCACCTCTTCTGAAGTTACCGTGTAGCCCAGCTTAGCGATTTGATCATAGCGCGGTAAGCGCGAATGGAACAAACGCGGGAACACCCAGCGAGCAAACTCGTTCGGATCGAT
>CBDTWQ010000160.1:0-4903 GCA_965364115.1 uncultured Gammaproteobacteria bacterium
CCAACGTTTGCGTCGGCGGTAGTGTTTGACGTCGCGGAAGTTGACTCGTTGACCTTCGCTGATGCCGAGGTAAAACTCTTTAACATCGGTATTGTCGCGCAATTCTGCTGCGTTGCCATCTAGCACCACGCGGCCGTTTTCCAGGATGTAACCATGGCTGGCATAGCGCAGCGCAATGTTGGTGTTTTGTTCGGCCAACAAAAACGTCACGCCTTCATCTTTGTTCAGACGCGCCACAATTTCGAAAATCTCTTCGACCAATTGAGGCGCCAAGCCCATTGAAGGCTCGTCCAACAATATCAAGCGCGGGCGCGACATCAACGCCCGCCCAATCGCGGTCATTTGCTGTTCGCCACCCGAGGTGTAACCCGCCTGCGCGCCACGGCGTTTCTTTAATCGAGGAAAATAACCGTAAACTTTCTCAAGATCACGTTGAATTGCAGCTTTGCCGTCTTTGCGTGTGTAAGCCCCAGTTAGCAGGTTTTCTTCGACGGTGAGATGTTCGAAACAATGTCGGCCTTCCATCACTTGGATGATGCCTTGTTGCACCAACTCGGCGGATGATCGGCCATCGATTCGTTGGCCATGCAGTTCGATGCTGCCTTTGGTTATGATCCCTCGCTCAGCTTGTAACAAATTCGAAATTGCTTTGAGGGTGGTGGATTTGCCGGCGCCATTGGCACCGAGCAGGGCGACGATGCCGCGCTCGGGCACTTCTAACGAAACCCCTTTCAACACCAGAATGACATGGTCATAAATGACCTCGATGTTGTTAACCTGCAACATTGCTGTTGCAGGCATAGCAGTGGGCTGTATAGGATCGGCCTGCATTGGTTTAGAGTATACGGAACCCACGTTCAGAACTTTTTGACCGGCTAGTCACAGATCCTTGGCACCACGTTGTTTTCGGCGGCGTATTGAGCCGAATCTTCGGCAATTAAGGGCCCCGTGATTTCACGCAACGGATCGTAGAAACGGCTGACAATCGACCATTGCTTCTTTTTCGCATCCCACTGCTGCAGCGCAACTTTGCCGGGTCCTTCATGATTTTCGCAGCTGATCTTGACTGGAATGGTGAAGCCGGGCAGGCCTAATTCAGTTAGACGAGCCTCGTCAACGTCCAGCGCTTCAAAGCCGTCACGAACATGCACCCCTCGAACTTCGTTGGTGCCGTGAATTTCCATCGCTTTACGGATCGCCTCGGTGGTCCACATCGCTGCCACCAGCCCGCGATTGTAGAGCACTTCGCCGATGCGCTCGCGCTTGCCCAGACCATTGCCCTTGTCATACACATGCTTTTTGATGTCGTCGTGTGCTGGGAAGTTGTCGCCGGGCTGATGAAACGCACCTGACAAATAACCGTGTGCAGCATCACCCGAGGGCAACACGTCGTTCTCGGAGCCAGACCACCAAACGCCGATGAAGCGATCCATCGGATAACGAATCGATGAAGCTTCCTTAATCGCTACCTGATTCATCACACCCCAACCCCACATCAGGACCCAATCTGGCCGTTCTTTGCGAACTTGTAACCAGGTTGCTTTTTGTTCTTGACCTGGGTGATCAACCGGCAGCGTCATCAGTTCAAAACCAAACTTTTTAGCCGCGCTTTCCAGGGTGCGAATCGGTTCTTTGCCATAGGCTGAATTGTGATAAACCAACGCGATCTTCTTGCCCTTTAGTTGATCCATGCCGCCTTCTTTTTCTGCGATGTATTGGACGAACACCGTTGCCTGGCTCCAATAAGTGGCTGGAAAGTTGAAAACCCACGGAAAGATTTTGCCATTGGCGGCGGAAGTTCGGCCATAGCCCATCGAGAAAATGGGAATGCGATCGACCGCAGCTTTGGGAATTAGCTGATAGGTGATGCCGGTCGACAAAGGTTGAATCGCAATCGCGCCTGAGTCGCCTTTGGCTTTGACGCTCTCGTAGCATTCGACGCCACGTTTGGTGTTATAGGCGGTTTCACAGGGCGTCAACTTGATGCGGGTGCCATTGACGCCGCCGTCTCTCGCATTCAGCATGTTGATATAGTCACCATAGCCATTCGCAAATGGAATGCCATTAGGTGCGTAAGGCCCGGTTCGATAATCAAATGACGGCAGCATTAATTCGTAAGCGTTGGCAACGCCGCTGATGAAAGGTAGCGCTAAAACAATGGCCACCAAGGTTTGGGTCAGTTTCTTCATGCTTTTCTCTCTCCTCGTTTTATTTATTGTTCAATTAGTCTGTCTGGAATTTATCTGCTCGAATTTGGCCTGCCTATAAATTGCTAGGCCAAAATTGGCTAGGCCAAAAGTACTCGTCAAGGCTAGTGCGGAAAAGGCCATAACCTCATTTTCTCTTTGGCAATGCGCCATAAACGCGCCAGCCCGTGTGGCTCCATAATTAAGAAGCCGATGATCAGCAAGCCGACCGTGATGATTTCTATATGCGCGGCCAGCGCGCTATTGGTGCCCAAGCCATCAACCAATATGTTCTTCAATAAAATGGGCATCAAAACTAGAAAACCAGCTCCGAGAAAAGAACCCAACACTGAACCAAGCCCGCCAATGATGATCATGAACAATACCAGAAACGATTGATTGATATCGAATGCTTCGGTCGGCTCGGCCGAACCCAGCCAGACCGCAAAATAAAGCGCGCCCGCCATGCCGATATAAAAAGACGAGATCGCAAAGGCTGAGAGCTTGGCATAGAGTGGCCGAACACCAATCAACTCAGCGGCGATGTCCATGTCACGAATGGCCATCCAGTTACGCCCAATGCGGCCGCGGGCGATGTTCTTTGCGATCAACGCGAACACCGCAACAATTCCGGCGACTAACAAATATTGAGCGACTGGGTTGGCCGATGGCCCGGTGATGAGGACACCAAATAGACTCATGGGTGGCGAAGTGATCATTCCGGTAGCATTGTAATTGAAGAACCAACCGACTTTGTTGAACAACCAAATCAGGAAAAATTGCGCGGCCAGGGTTGCCACTGCCAAATAGAAACCTTTGATTCTTAGTGAGGGCAAGCCAAACAGGGTGCCCACTGCGGCGGTGATGATGCCGGATAAAAGGAGCAAGGGAATGAAGCCGACTTCGGGGAACGCGACCATCAGTTTGTAGATAGAAAATGCCCCAACTGCCATAAACCCACCGGTGCCAAGCGACACTTGACCGCAGTAGCCAGTCAATATGTTCAGCCCCAATGCGGCAAGTGAATAGATCAGAAAAGGCAGCAGAATGGCATTCAACCAATATTCGTTTAGCACCCATGGCACCACCAAAAAGGTCACCAGAAGAACCGCTAAAATGACATAGCGATCTTGATTGATCGGGAACAGGGCTTGGTCGGCTTGATAAGTCGCTTTGAATTGCCCGGTCTCTCGATACAGCATCAGATCACACTCGCTCGATTATCTTGTCGCCAAAAAGACCTTGCGGTCGAAACAATAGAAAAGCCAGTGCCAGCATGTAAGCGAACCAATTTTCGATCGCTCCGCCGACCAATGGGCCGATATAGACTTCGGCCAGTTTCTCGCCAACGCCGATAATAATGCCGCCAATAATCGCACCAGGCACCGAAGTGAAGCCGCCAAGAATTAAAACTGGTAGTGCCTTTAAAGCAATCAATGACAATGAAAACTGAACCCCGGATTTAGAGCCCCACATAATTCCAGCGACCAACGCCACAATCCCGGAAACCGACCAAACGATCACCCAAATGGTGTTCAGCGAAATGCCCACCGACAAGGCAGCTTGATGATCATCTGCAACTGCGCGTAGCGCACGACCAATTCGAGTTTTCTGAAAAAACAGAGCTAGCGCAATCACCATGATGGCGGCAGTGCCGGCGGCAAACAGCTCCAGTTTTTCAACGTAAATGCCTTGATCCCAGAGCCAGCCCCAGGCGCCTTGCGGAATGCCGATGTCGAGCATTTTGACGTCTGACCCCCAAAGAATATCGCCCACGCCTTCGAGCACATAGGCAAGCCCAATGGTCGCCATAAACAGAATGATCGGTTCTTGATTGACGAGATGTCGCAGCATCAAGCGTTCGATTAACCAAGCCAGCAGAATCATCACCGCAATCGTGCCGATGATCGCAAGCCAAACCGGAAAACCGAAATTCTCCATCAAACCCACCAGAGTTAAGGCGGCAAAAAGTGCCATCACGCCTTGCGCAAAATTGAAAACCCCGGATGCTTTGAAGATCAACACGAAACCCAGAGCCACCAGCGAATACATCACCCCGGCTAACAAGCCACTCAAGGTGACTTCGATGAAAAACAGGAATTCACTCATGAGGACACTTTCTCCTCGTACTCATCCTTGTGCGGAACGCCTAGATAAGCGTCGATTACCGTTTGATTTGCGCGCACCTCAGCCGGCAGGCCATCGGCCAGTTGCTTGCCATAGTCAAGCACCAGCACACGATCGGATAAGTCCATCACCACGCCCATGTCGTGCTCGATCAGCGCGATGGTGGTGCCAAACTGAACGTTCACGTCGATGATGAAACGACACATGTCTTCCTTTTCTTCGCTGTTCATGCCCGCCATGGGTTCGTCGAGTAGCAATAAATCCGGTTCGGCGGCGAGCGCGCGTCCGAGTTCGACCCTTTTCTGCAGGCCATAGGGCAGCTTGCCGACCGGTTTCTTGCGGATTGCTTGAATGTCGAGAAAGTCGATCACCCTTTCCGCGGCTTCCCGGTTGATCATTTCTTCAGCACGGGCCGGCCCCAGGTGCAGCGCCTGCCAGATGAAGTTGGTTTTCATTTTTAGGTTTCGACCGGTCATGATGTTGTCGAGGGTGCTCATCCCTTTGAACAGCGCAATGTTTTGAAAAGTGCGCGCAATCCCTTGGCTAGCCGCTTGATAGGGGGCCATTTGTTTGCGAGTTTGACCTTTGAA
>CBDTWQ010000161.1:0-4870 GCA_965364115.1 uncultured Gammaproteobacteria bacterium
CGAGCGCAAGCTCCGCGATGCGCAGAGCCGTCATGCTGGTTTGTTCGGCCGGTTTCAACACCACCGAATTACCGGCGGCCAAAGCCGGGCCGATTTTCCACGCCACCATCAACATCGGGAAATTCCATGGTAAGACACAACCCACAACCCCAACCGGTTCGCGCACCACCATCGCGATAGCGTCGTCACCAACAGGCGCTGTCTGATCGTAAATTTTATCGACCGCCTCGGCGTGCCAAGTTAGACAATTAATCGTTTCCGGCAAGTCCACCAATTCGACGTCATGTATCGGCTTGCCTGACTCAATCGACTCCATCACTGCAAGTTCATGCCGATTGCGCTTGATCAGTTTGGCCAAACGAATTAGGACCTGTTTGCGTTCACTCGGATGCAGTTTGCGCCAACGACCGTCGTCAAACGCTTCACGGGCCTTGGCAACCGCATGGTCCACATCAACCGACTCACAAGCGGCTATATCGGCTAGGGTTTCGTCCGTGGCCGGATTGACAGTGGGGAATCTTTGTTCGCCTTTTGCGGCGCAAAATTTACCGTCGATGAAGGCGTTACACGGCAAATTTAATTCGCTGGCAATCGACTGATATTCATTCAGTGTGAGGAGATCGGACATCAGATTTTTCCTTGGTTAATTGCGCTAAAGGTCGTGTTCATGACACCGACAACCTGTTCTAAAACACGCTTGTCATCTTTGCTAAGGGCACGCAGCGGTTTGCGGGGCGGACCCGCCGGTAAATCTCGCAGCGACATGCCATGTTTCACGCATTGAATAAACTTGCCGCCTTGTTCCAACACGCGCATCAGTGGCATCATCGCCGACATGATTTGTCGACCCCGCGTGAAATCACCTTGCAGCGCGCAAGCTTCGTAGAGTGCAATATGAATCTCAGGCGCAAAGTTGGAACCGGCACAAACCCAAGAACGCGCGCCCCACGCAAAAAACTCCAATGCTTGATCGTCCATCCCGCAGGACAATTGAATGTGTGGATAGTCTCGAGCCAGCAAATGAATTCGATTGGGGTCGCCCGAGCTCTCTTTAATCGCACAAAAGTTAGCGGAACGCCCCACTCGATCAAGATAGGTTTCGCCCATTTCGGCACCCATTCGACCCGGATAGTTGTATAACATGATCGGCAAATTGGCGGCCCGATCTATCGCCAATGCATGCAGTGCATTCTCTTGCTCAGTAGGAATCGCATAGGGTGGTGTTGCCACCAGCAGTGCATCGGCACCGACAGACACCGCAGCCGTCGCATATTCAATCGAGTCCTCGGTGCGAATTGCGCCGGTGCCGACAATAAGGCTAACTCGCCCCTTAATTTGGTCGTGGAAAAACTTCATCAAGTCGAGGCGTTCACTAACGCTTTGCGCGTAATATTCACCGGTGGTGCCCGCTGTAATAATGCCGTGGACACCCGCGTTGATTAAAAATTCGATCACTTCGGCTAGGCGGTCGTAATCAATCCCAAAATCGGCTGAATATGGCGTGATAACCGGCGTGTATATTCCTTCAAATTTCATCTTTAACTTGCCTCCTCGCGTGCGGTAGATAGTTGATAATCCAACGAGTCTGGTTTGACCAGATAATCGACCAAATCGCGCGACAACTCCCAGTGATCAACAATCAATAGTGCCATTGTCTCGCTGTCTCCGGCCTCAATCGCTGCAATCATTTGGTGATGATGGTCGAGAGCCTGATGCAGGCGCGGTTGCAGTTGCTGGTTTCTCGGTCGGTAGAATGTTTGGCTAATTCGAGCATGGTCGATCAACAAACGTCCATAGCTGGGTTTGAGGTAAGGATTAGCTGCCATCTCACCCATTAACGAATGAAAGCACTGATTCCAATAGACCATGTCACTGCTAACACCGCTATGGATCGCCGTTTCAAATTTCTCCTGAATGCTGCGCATTTCAGTTATCTGATTGGGTTTCGCATTTTGTGCCGCCAGTCGGCCAACCGCCGAATAAATCATCGGCGCGATTAAGAAGAAGTCTCGCAACACGGTGTGGCTCATGGCCGAGACCGACGCGCCCCGATTATTGACGATCTCGACGTAGCCCTCGCCGGCTAAGGACTGCAGAAGCTCGCGCATCGGAGTTCGAGAAATTTGGTAGTGGCGACTCAAAGAAACCTCATCAAGCGAACTGCTAGGCTCTAGCTCCAAGGTTAGAATGCGTTTTTTGAGGTCGCTTAAAATCGCCGGTTTATCCATCGACTGAATCCTACATCATTGAAATACAATATGTATACAATTTAATGAAATTGGAAAGCAACGCTTCTTTAGCTTTAAGAAACATCTAGAATCAGGCTGAATTGCTAACCCATTGTGATGACAACAAAAATCCTCTAACGGCGTAACACCGCAAGCCAACGCCAAAAATTAAGCAGCGTAGCGAGTGACGAGGCGACATAGGTCCAGGCTGCGGCGCGCAAAATAGCCCGTGCTGCCGGTTTTTGTTTTGCAGTTAAATAGCCAGATTCAAGAATCGGCAAGGCTTTGTTAAAACTCGCATCGATCTCCACCGGCAATGTCAGCAGGTGCATCACAATCGCAAAACCCATAATCAGAAAAGCACCACTAATGTTGAGCGCCGCAGCAGACGGCAGCTTGGTGATTAACACGCTAAATGGCGCAGCAAACAGCAAGAATGAACCTAAGCGTTGCGCCGACACCGCGAATTTAGCGAGACGGGTTCGCAGCATGAACAGCGGTTCGGCCGCAGCATGTTGATAGGCATGGCCGCACTCATGCGCAGCAACCGTAATCGCGGTTAAAGTTTTGCCTTCAAATTTATCACGGGTGAGACGAACGGCACCCGCTTGCGGATCATAATGATCCCCAATTTCAGTGATCTCTACCTTGATCTGTTGCAGTTCACAGCGATCTAGCAAATGCCGCGCTAGCTCGCCACCACTGCCCGGAAAATTCTCCTCTGGATGACGATTATGGCGCTTTAGCACCGACTGCACCCATAGTTGAGGGCCATAGATAATCGCGAGACCGAGGATAATAGATATGATATAAACCATGCTTACAAGCCTAATCGCTGCGCTAGCCGATTTCCAGAGTTAGGCGATTAAATTAAGCCAGCCACTGGGCTGCGCTCGCTTCTCGCGATGACCGAGTTTCAATAGTATAGTGCTTCGCCAAATCGTTAAAACCAAGGTCGAGCGGTCGAACAACACTGACTGCGACCCATCAATCAACCAGTCTCGAATGAGCGCGAGTATCACCACATGTCACAGTTAAGCAAAGAATTTTTGATCATCGGCCATCGCGGCGCAGCAGGTGAATACATTGAGAACAGTATGCAGGGTTTTCGCCACGCACTGACCTTACCGATCGACGCAATCGAATTGGATATTCGCCAGCACGGCTCCGAGTTATGGATCATTCATGATCAAAACCTGCTCAGGCTAACCGGCACCGAAGAACGATTTGCCGAACAAACAGACCTCTCGCATCTACGACTGCGCAATGGTGAGCCTTTATCGCCATTGAGAGATTTGCTAAACCTCGCCTGGGGCAAGATGCCGCTCAACATCGAAATCAAATCAATTGACTCAGCGCATTTTCTACTAGATTTGTTAGCTCAATACCCCGCTTTACCAGAACCTGGAAGCTATCCATGGATTTTGATTTCGTCTTTCAATCATCGCGTTTTACTCGAGCTGAAGCAGCTAGGCTGCCGATGGCCACTCGCACCGATTACCAGCGGATTGCCGATCGAGACGGCCCAACTGATCAAACTACTTAAGCCTTGGTCATGGCACTTCAATCAAGATTATATCGACATCGAACTGATCCAAGAACTGCACCAGCAATCAATTAAAACCCTAGTATTCACCGTCAACGACGCAAAGCATGCCCAGCATTTGCGAGATCAAGGCGTTGCCGGCATATTCACCGACCAACCCAGCGCCATGTTAGCTTCACTTAGAAGCTGACAATTAAGATCATCGAGAAGACTAGCCGTAGTTGGGCCGAGGTTTGTTTATTTGTCGCCGTTCCCATAATTTCCAAGGACTATCAATACAAAGTCACCATTAATTTGGTAAACCCATATGTCTCCGCGCTGATTTAACATTAAACCTCTAGGGTGTTGAGAATAAGCGTTCTCGGCAAACGATTTTGTCACTATATCAATAAACCATTCATTGATAATTTCATCCGCATTTTCCATGAACTCCTGCTGATTATTAATTAAGACACTCTGGTTGTTGCTCCACATAACGATTGGGTATCTAAAAAGAGGTGCTAGCTGTTGATAATCTTTTTTGGCTGAGAGTTCAATTACGGTATTGATAAAATGAGTTAGGTCTTTTTTGGATTCAATCCCAGAATAACCGAATTCAGAATCTTCTTTATCATATAAAATTACCAGTGATTGGATCTTCAAGCTGACAGGGTCTAAATTAAGTTCCCTAGCTAAACCACAAGCATCAAGGCTGCCTATTAGAGTCATGCGTTTTTTAGAAAATATATATTTCCACCCATATTTCAAGACGCGATCGCCCCTAATTTTGACCTTCGACCCGCCAATCAAAGCTTTTATCGGGAAGTTTATACTTCGAGCCAGTTCCTCTGGATCTCCAGACAAAATAGCTTGTCGGTAATGCTCCGCCATCTTTGCAGCTGCAGGAGGGCAGGCCGTTTCCTTCTCAGAAGCAGATATATTTACGGCCACACAAAGCAACAAGCCAAAAACAACTAACGACCGTGTCACAAAATTCCCAATAATCATACCCCTCCCAAAATAACCCCCATTCACCCCTTTCAAACGGGACACCCACTCTATCATTGACATCTAGCACGCCCAAGGCGTAATCTTTGGGTCTACACAGACAAACGGA
>CBDTWQ010000162.1:0-4861 GCA_965364115.1 uncultured Gammaproteobacteria bacterium
GACAAGTTTTGAGGGTTGGCTTGAACGGCTTTGTGAGTTAGCGCGGATGAGCAAAACTGCATGTATTTTGCGAATTGATAAATCGGCGTGATTGGCTTTGAACCTTCGCTAATATTGACCTGCGAGGTTCGTTCAAGCATTTGGTCAACATTGCCGACATAGTCAATTGTTAATCCCTCGTCAATAATCGCACTTTTTAACTCATCATAAACATCATCAAAAGTGCCTTCTATAGAAATGATATAGCCGGGAATATTCTGAGATTGAGCGACTGAGGGAGTGCCAGCAACTGATAGCAAGATTGCCAAAGTAATAGTAACAATTAGACGCTGCATTCCCACCCCTGATTTCGAAAGATCAGCGGCAGTAAAGCTTGTGTAGCACTTCAATTACCTGCTCGGCATCATCACTACCAATACTATAATAAATGATCTTTCCATCTCGACGGGTGCTGACTAATTCATCACTACGCAGTCGAGCCAGTTGCTGCGATAAAGTCGGCTGACGGATACCTAGCGTGTTTTCTAGTTCACTAACGCTTTTTTCTGTCTCTATTAAACTACATAGAATAGTTAGTCTATCGATGTTTGCCAAAGACTTTAGAAGCGCAAGCGCTGCTGCCGTGCCTTCAGCATTCTCAAATGTTTCAACCAGATTTTGACGGGGCAAAGCCATAGTGGTAATCGCTAATTGTCGCTAAGTTTGTGCAGCAGTATAACTGACCTAATCAAATCAGGCATTCAAGATTGCTTAGTTGCCAGTTGTCGAAATTTCTAAATATTCCAAAAGGTCATTTAATTCAGCTTGATCCTTAACCCCTCCGAATGGCATAGAAGTGCCAGGCATGAACTGTTGCGGTGAACTTAAAAATTCTCGTAAGTTGTCTTTTGACCAAACCAGATTAGAGGCACGCATTGCGACAGAGTAATTGCTAAAGTTAGCAACACCGCCGGCTTTCTTGCCAACCAGCGCATGCAAACTAGGTCCAAATTTATTGTCGCCCTCATCAATAGAATGACAGGCAGCGCATTGAGCAAAGACCGCTTCACCTCGACCCGCATCAACAGCAGAACTGCTAGCATCGGCAGAAGACACTTCTTCGTCTGGCGTGACATTAATTTGGCGGGCTTTCCCGATAACAACCGGCTTTTTTGACAGGCAATTTTTCATGCAAGGTTCGCCCATCGGAACATCGGGTCTATCGTCTTTAATAAACCCATTACGATTAGGCATTTCAACCAATGCCAGAGTATTTTGATTGAGTTCAAAATTCTCTTCGATCAGATCATTTGAATACAATATGTAAGCGGTCATCGCATAGACTTCGTCATCGCTGAGGCTTTGAGCATGACCAAATGGCATTGCCCTACGAATGTAGTCAAAGGCAGTTGTTGCGTAGGGCCAATAGCTACCAACCGTTTTAACCGGGTCATGAGTATCGAGCGAATCAAGGCCGCCTGCGAGTACTGGATATCGACCTGCCCCCTCAGCAAATTCGCCATGGCAGGAAGCACATTTTTGAATAAACATGTCTTCCCCATCAATCGCATTGCCACGGCCAACAGGTAACCCTTTGCCATCAGGACGAATATCAATATCCCAACCTTTTATTTCTTTCGCAGTCGCTGGTTGGCCTAGTTTAAGTTTTTCAACCGCCTGCAACATTGGACTTAAAAGAAGTAGCGCTAGAAACAGACAAACTACGAAAGATATTTTCGTTTGAATTTCAAATTTTAGGTTATCCGAGACGAACATTTTCAACGTCTCCATTCTTGTTAATCAGCCATGTCTGAATACTGTTATTGTGATAAATAGAGTTAACACCACGGGCCTTATGTAAGTCACCAATTTGTGGCTGAACGTATCCAAATTCATCCATAGCACGACTTTGTAATAGCACCTCTTCGCCGTCCCATTGCCAGTCGAGATAGAATCGGGTGAGCGCTTTTGACAGCACCGGATTATCGAGTCGTGCAGTGACCCAGTTGATACCACCATCGACCGAAACATCGACCTTTTTAATCGCCCCTCTTCCTGACCAGGCAATCCCTTTAATTAATTGACGACCACCTCGACGCAGTGGTAACTCGGGGCTAGGTGAAGTAATGACACTTTTAGCATCCATTACCCAGGTAAATTCTCGTGCTTTGCCGTTTTCCAACAGATCGGTATATTTCGAAGTTTCTTCTCGGTGATACCAGGGTTGATCGCCCACTTCAATACGACGCAACCACTTTACCCACATATTGCCTTCCCAACCGGGCACCACTAATCGTAATGGATAACCTTGCTCTGTGCGCAAGCGTTCCCCATTCATTGAGTAGGCGATAAAACAATCTTCTAGCGCTTTATCGATAGGAATGCTCCGAGACATTCCTGCCGAGTCTCCACCCTCTGCGAGCAGCCACTTTCCGGAAGGTTTGATACCACATTCATCAAGCAGCGTTTTCAATGGAATGCCGGTGTATTGCACACAGTGCACCATGCCGTGGGTATATTGAACCCCATTTAGTTGAGCGCCGCGCCACTCCATGCCACTGTTAGCTGCACATTCGAGGAAATAAATTCTACTTTCAGGCGGAAACCGCACTAGATCATCAAGGGAAAAGATCAGAGGTTGATCCACTAACCCATGCACCATTAACCGATGATCTTCAACCGGAATTTCTGGCGCTCCACCGTGATGGCGCTCAAAACACAATCCATTCGGCGTAATAATGCCATCCAGCGCATGTAACGGCGTGAAGTTAATCGAAGACTCTCTGGTGGCTGTCAGCCAATCAACGCTTCGGCGAACCACGTCACTTTCATGTGGAGATGGCATGCCGTATGGCGCCTTATCAACACTAGCTCCGAGAAACTGGCTCCACTCCGGAACATTTGGCGGTAGGTTTTTTATCTGGCCTGATGACGCCATTGAGCTGGTCGCTGAAGCGGCCGCAACCGTGCCAGCAAACCCGAGGCCTGCTTTCAGGAATTGCCTTCGATCACTAATTTCACTGCTATCTGCAACTGAAGAGCGATAACGGTGATAAGGTATTGGTTTTCTAGAACTCATGTTCAGCCTTTTGCTCCAATTTATGACGAGCCTCAGTATTATAAAAGTGACTGTAAAACCTAATACAATAATATATTATATTTTTATATAATGTAATTGTGAATTGATATTTCAGAACCGGTATGATCGAAACATCTAACACCATTCTTCTCATTGCGTTGGCCGGTGTAGCGGTCGGGCTGATGCTCGGCATCACCATGGTTTGGACGCGCTTTTGCACCATGGGCGCGGTTGCTGATATCGCTATTTCAGGTAACTACGGCCGAATGCGTTCATGGTTGTTAGCCATCTGTGTGGCGATAGTCGGCACCCAAATAGCGACGGCAGTCGAATTAATCGACATTACACAAACATCCTACCTCCAATCACAAGTCTATTTGCCTGCCGCCATAATTGGCGGTGGGATGTTCGGTTTTGGCATGGTGTTCGCCTGTGGATGCGGTGCTCGAAGCTTGGTGATGGTTGGCTGTGGCGACCTGCGCGCCCTCATTGCAGTCATCGTATTGGGCGTGTTTGCGTACATGACAATTCGCGGAATTTTCGCTGTCCCTCGAGCCTGGTTCTATTCTACGACGGCCCTAGACACCAGTTCATTACTACCCTCTCCTAGTCTCGATTCAGTTTTTGCGACTACATTTGATCTCAGTGATTCCATGAGTCGAATGCTTGCAACGATCATCGTCGTTGGAGCTTTACTATGGTTTATTTTTAAAGATTCTGAGTTTAGGAGGTCTATTAGAAGGATTTTGGCTGGCATTAGCGTTGGCAGCCTTGTGGTAGCCGGCTGGCTAGCAACCGGATGGATTGTTAATGATGACTTTGAAGAGGTACCCCTAGGCTCGCTTACTTTTGTTGACCCCGTTGGGGATAGCCTTCAATATTTAATGATCTGGACAGGTGCATCCATTACGTTTGGTGTCGCGGTAGTTGGCGGCACCATCATTGGCGGATTACTTACCTCAATAGGTCGGCAGGAATTCTCCATTAAAGGGTTTGAGGATGCATCAGAAATGGGGCGTTATATGGGCGGTGGCGCGCTCATGGGGATAGGTGGTGCGATTGCCGGAGGCTGTACTTTCGGACAGGGAATTACCGGTGTTTCTACATTAGGCTTTGCTTCCTTCTTCGCTTTAGGGAGTATTATCGTCGGAGCGTTTATTGGTATTCGATGTCTAGAGCAAGGGTCGTTTACCGGCGCAATACGAAAAATATGGTGGGAATTTCTGGAGCGATAATATGAGCACAATTGGCTTAGCAACGTTTTCTGTAAATCTTACTCCGCACAGTCGATGCCTGTTGTTCACCTGTTTATTGTTAAGCTTCCCGACACTCACTTTAGCAAACGATGCTAAATTAAATGAAACTACGGGCCAGGTAAAAGGTGTCGTTAATTTTGATATTCCTGTCTGGTTCAAGCAGAGCTTTCTCGAAATATCGGATGATGCAGTCGAAGCTAATGAAAGTGGCAAACACTTACTGTTGTTTTTCCATTTAGATAACTGCCCTTACTGTGCTCGGATGCTTAAAGATAATTTCAACTCTGAGCCCAATGGCTCATTTATCCAGTCAAACTTCGACAGTATCGAGATCAACATCAAAGGTGACCGCGAAGTAGCGTTTAACGAAGATTTCCAGCTATCAGAAAAGGCACTAGCCCAACATCTAAAGGTTTTACATACCCCCACTATTTTAATTGCCAATAGCAATAATCAGTCTGTATTGCGGATCAATGGATATCGCAACCCAACCCGATTTCGCCTTGCGCTCGACTACGTGCATGAAAAGGCATATTTGACATCGTCA
>CBDTWQ010000163.1:0-4859 GCA_965364115.1 uncultured Gammaproteobacteria bacterium
GTGCAGAACGATATCAAACGAGTGGTTGCCTACTCGACGCTTTCACAGCTTGGATATATGTGTGTAGCGCTCGGTGCTTCGGCTTATTCCGCCGCTATCTTTCATCTGATGACTCACGCTTTTTTCAAGGCATTGCTGTTCTTGGCGGCGGGTTCAGTGATCATTGCGATGCATCACGAGCAAGATATACGCAAGATGGGCGGACTGAAGAAATATTTGCCGATCACCTATTGGGTGTCGCTGTTGGGTTCGCTGGCGTTGATCGGCTTCCCGGGTTTTTCTGGTTATTTCTCCAAGGATGCGATCTTAATTGCGACCAAGAATGCCGACGTTTGGGGTGCAGGCTACGCGTATTTGTGCGTTTTGCTGGGTGTCTTTATTACCGCTTTTTATTCGTTTCGAATGTTCTTTTTGGTTTTCCATGGCAAAGAACGAATGGACGAACATACGCGCTCACACCTGCATGAACCCAAATGGGTTGTCACGGCTCCGCTGATTGCGCTGGCGATTCCATCGGTGGTGATTGGCTGGTTCACAATTGAGCCGGTCTTATTTGGTGATTTGCTCAGTCGCGCAATTCAAGTCGCCGACGGTAATGGAGCGATGGCGGCGGTGGCTGAGATCTTCCACGGACCTTTCAGCTTCGTTCTTCATGGTTTATTACCCGGCCCAACTTGGCTGGCGATTTTCGGTGTTCTTGCCGCTTGGTATCTCTATTTGAAGCGACCTGAGTTGGCTGATCAGATCAAGAGCAAACTTGAATTGCCCTATCGAATTCTTGAAAATAAGTATTATTTCGATCGCTTTAATGAAGTGGTTTTTGCGACTGGAAGCCGTGCCATTGGCCATCTCCTTTGGCGCTTAGGTGACTCTTTATTGATCGATGGATTAGTCGTCAACGGTAGCGCCCGACTAGTGGGTTGGCTGTCTGCGAAGGTTCGTGTGGTTCAAACAGGCTATCTGAATCATTATGCGCTAGCGATGATTTCAGGCCTGATCCTGTTATTGGGCTGGGCGGCTTTGGGTTAACCAAGCCATCTAAAACACTAAGCCTAAAAATAGATTATGAAAAATAAGCTGAAAGATAAGCAATGAGAAAAATCAATGTATGCTGATTGGCCACTGTTAAGTCTTGCGATCTGGACACCGATTGTCGGTGGCATTCTGGTGTTGCTGGCGGGCGATAAAGAGCCATCAGGGGCGCGCAAAATTGCATTGATGGTGGCGATTGTAAACTTCCTGATAACGATTCCGCTATACACCCAGTTTAATCGTGATACCCACCTGATGCAGTTTGTTGAGCGGCATCCGTGGATCGAAGCTTTCAACATCGACTATTACCTCGGCATTGATGGCATTTCGATGCCCTTGATCTTGTTGACTTCCTTCATGACCATCATTGTAGTGATCTCTTCTTGGCAAGTGATTCAGTTTCGCGCGTCACAATACATGGCTGCATTCTTGATCATGGAAGGCTTCATGATCGGCACCTTCTCGGCATTGGATTCGATCTTGTTTTACGTGTTTTTTGAGGCCACGTTGATTCCGATGTTCATCGTGATCGGCATCTGGGGTGGCGCCAACCGAATTTATGCAACCATCAAGTTTTTCCTTTACACCTTCGTCGGCTCAGTACTAATGCTAGTTGCATTGATATATATGTTTAGCTTGAGCGGTAGTTTTGCGATATTAGATTTTCACCAATTACGCTTGAGTCTGAACGAGCAGGTTTTGATTTTCCTCGCCTTTCTGGTCGCATTTGCAGTGAAGGTGCCAATGTGGCCGGTCCACACGTGGTTGCCTGATGCGCATGTCGAAGCGCCCACCGGCGGTTCCGTAATTCTAGCCGCGATCATGCTGAAGATGGGCGGTTATGGTTTTTTGCGTTTCAGTTTGCCAATTACACCCGACGCGAGTGCCGAGTTAGATTGGTTGATGATTACGATGTCACTCACCGCGGTGGTTTACATCGGATTCGTTGCGCTAGTGCAACGCGACATGAAAAAACTGATCGCATATTCATCGATTGCGCACATGGGTTTTGTCACGCTAGGTTTTTTTATCGTCTTTCGAATTCTAGATTCGGCGCAAGGCGGGCAGGGCGCGGGCATGGCACTAGAGGGTGGAATGGTGCAGATGATTTCTCATGGCTTTATCTCAGGCGCAATGTTTCTCTGCGTCGGGGTTATTTATGATCGAATGCATAGCCGACAAATAGCTGATTATGGTGGTGTTGCCAACACCATGCCGAAGTTCGCCGCGTTCATGGTGTTCTTTGCCATGGCTAACGCGGGTTTACCGGGAACCTCCGGTTTCGTCGGTGAGTTCATGGTGATTCTGGCTAGTTTCAAAGCGAGTTTCTGGATCGCCTTTTTAGCCGCTACCACGCTAATCCTTGGCGCCGCATACACCCTCTGGATGGTGAAACGAGTTTTATATGGCGAGGTGGCCAACGACAATGTTGCCGCGCTGAAAGATATCAACGGGCGTGAATTTATGTTTTTGGCTTTACTCGCGATTGCGGTGCTCGGTTTCGGACTCTGGCCAAACCCAATGGTAGAAGTGATGCACTCCACGATCGATAATTTGTTGCAACACATTTCGGCGTCTAAGCTATGACTACAGATTTCGCCCACCCCAACCTGATCCCTGTGTTGCCTGAAATTGTCATGCTGGTGATGATTTGCCTAGTGCTAGTGATCGATCTGTTCCTCCCCCAAAACAAGCGGGGCTTCACTCTGTTGCTAGCTCTGATCACTTTGGCGCTCACCATTGCTAGCGTGATTATGGTGGCACCAGTCGACAGCGTGACCACCTTTGGCGGAAGTTTTGTGTTAGATCAGATGGCGGTGACGCTAAAAATTGCCACCTGTGTGGTCACGATGCTGGTGTTTATCTATTCGCGAGATTATTTGATTGATCACGATATTTATAAAGGGGAGTACTTTGTGCTCGCGCTTAGCGCGACCTTAGGCATGCTGATCATGATTTCGGCACACTCGTTTTTACTGATTTATCTCGGGCTTGAGCTGCTGTCACTATCGCTTTACGCGATGATTGCCTTCAATCGTGATTCATTGTTGGCCTCTGAATCCGCGATCAAATACTTTGTCCTCGGCGCCATCGCGTCCGGTTTGCTGCTCTATGGCATTTCCATATTTTATGGCATCACTGGAACGATCGACCTCAATGAGGTGTCCGCAGCGATCAACCAGCAGGTTTCGCAAAACCCGGTTGCCTTAGCCTTCGCGCTGACCTTCATCGTAGTTGGGCTTGCCTTCAAGTTAGGCGCGGTGCCATTCCATATGTGGATTCCCGATATTTATCAAGGCGCTCCGACGTCGGTCACTTTGTTTATCGGCACGGCCCCCAAGATTGCCGGTTTTGCGATGACGATCAGACTGCTAGTCGATGGTCTGGCCGATTTGCAGCTGGATTGGTCACAAATGCTGATCGCCTTGTCTTTGGCATCGCTTGCGGTCGGCAACATCGTCGCTGTGGTGCAAACCAATTTCAAACGACTGCTGGCGTATTCAACGATATCGCACGTGGGCTTTATTCTGTTGGGCATACTGGCCGGAACGGCCAGTGGATTTGCATCAGCGATGTTTTATACGATTGTTTATGCGTTGACTGCCGCGGTTGCATTTGGTGTTTTGATGCTGTTGAATCGAAAAGGTTTTGAGGCTGAAAATATCAGTGATCTATCAGGGCTTAATGACAGCAACCCTTGGTATGCGCTTTTACTCGCGATTGCGATGTTCTCTATGGCAGGGGTTCCGCCTACGGTGGGCTTCTATGCGAAGCTGAGCGTACTGCAATCCGTGGTGCAAGTCGACATTCTGTGGCTCGCACTGGTCGCCGTTCTGTTCTCGGTCATTGGCTTGTTTTATTATTTACGCGTTATTAAAGTGATGTATTTCGACTCTGCACTAAGCGAGCAAGTAACCACCATCAAGCCAGCACTGGACACTCGAATAGTGCTAAGTGCGAACAGTTTGAGCCTGATTGTTTTGGGAATTTTCCCCTCGTCACTGATGGCTTGGTGCATCCTCGCATTTAGCTGAATAACTTTCGCTTTAAGGGCTTGTAAAAGCACTTCAATCTGGCTATTATTCTGCGCCTCTGATGCGGGGTGGAGCAGCTTGGTAGCTCGTCGGGCTCATAACCCGAAGGTCGTAGGTTCAAATCCTGCCCCCGCTACCAAATTTCAGAATAAAAAGAAGCCTCTCACCCAAATGCGAGGCTTTTTTTTATTCTGAGATTTGGGCGGTGATGGAACCTACCCTAGGTTCACAAAATCGCCAGGAGCGATTTTGCGGTGCTTGCAAAGCAAGCAGTCCGCAGGATCTCGCACAAGGAAGCACGAGCCAAATCCTGCCCCGCTACCAAACTTCAGAATAAAAAGAAGCCTCTCACCCAAATGCGAGGCTTTTTTTTATTCTGAGATTTGGGCGGCGATGGAGCCTACACCAGGTTCACAAAATCGCCGGGAGTGATTTTGCGGTGCTTGCAAATCAAGCAGTCCGCAGGACCTCGCACAAGGAAGTGCGAGCCAAATCCTGCCCCCCGCTACCAAATTTCAGAATAAAAGGAAGCCTCTCACTCAAATGCGAGGCTTTTTTTTATTCTGGAATTTGGCCGGTGATGGAACCTACCTTAGGTTCACAAAATCGCCGGGAGCGATTTTGCGGTGCTCCCATTCGCAACAATCACTCTTTATCTGCGGATCGAACCTTAAAGGCTGACGATTTGTCTGCTATAAAACGGTTGCCCCAACTTGTTTAATCGCTCTCAAACAATCGGTTCTGTGACATTATGATGGTTGCTTTTTAAGTGAGTGGGTCTGAAGCTATTAG
>CBDTWQ010000164.1:0-4859 GCA_965364115.1 uncultured Gammaproteobacteria bacterium
ACTAAGCCTCGAACAAAGCGAAGATAACGCGGCATCAGTTGCTCAGTGTCCTCTAAAATAAAAACCCGTTGAACGTAGAGCTTAATCCCATTGCGCGATTCACGGTCATACAGGTCGTAAGGCGCACGCGCCGGAATGTAGAGTAAGGAGGTATATTCATTGGTCCCCTCGACTCGATTGTGGCTCCAATCGAGTGGCGCCTCGTAGTCATTCGAGACGTGCTTGTAAAAGTCCTGATACTCCTCCTCTTTAATCTCAGAGCGCGAACGCGTCCAGAGTGCCGAAGCCTGATTAACCGTTTCTTCTGCAATTGTGGTTTCACCGCCTTCTTCCGCAGGCTCAGTGGTCTTGTCCATCAACACTGGAAAATCAATATGGTCAGAATAAGAAGTGATGATCGAGCGCAACTTCCAGTCGTTGAGGAACTCGTCCTCTCCCTCGCGCAAACTGAGAACAATCTCGGTGCCTCGTGAGGCTTTTTCCACGGTCGAAATTTGATAATCGCCTTTGCCCTTTGAAATCCACTCAACTCCATTCTCGGCTGGCTCGCCAGCTCTGCGGGTGCGCAACGTGACTTCTTCGGCGATGATAAAAGACGAATAAAAACCAACTCCAAACTGGCCTATCAACTTAGCATCACGTTTCTCATCGCCGCTAATTGAATCCAGGAAAGCACGGGTTCCTGACTTCGCAATCGTGCCAATATGATCGATCACTTCATCACGATTCATGCCAATGCCATTGTCACTAATCGTAATGGTCCGTTTGTCCTTGTCATAGCCGACCTTGATCTTCAGCTCGATATCTTCCTCATACAGGCTGGCATTTGAGATCGCGCTGAAACGCAATCGATCGCAAGCATCGGAAGCGTTTGAAACCAGCTCACGTAAAAATATTTCTTTATTTGAATACAGTGAATGGATCATCAAATCCAGTAACTGATTAACCTCAGTTTGAAAACCACGGGTCTCTGTTTGCGGCGCGCTCATTACAATTTTTCTCCTAGAAAATGAATCTGGTGGTATAAAATAGCCTCGATTGCAGGGT
The DNA here is from genome assembly GCA_965364115.1 of uncultured Gammaproteobacteria bacterium. GTDB lineage: Bacteria > Pseudomonadota > Gammaproteobacteria. The sequence goes on from CBDTWQ010000164.1 coordinate 1,048, forward strand.
TCCTGACTTGGCGAGGCACGCAAACCAAACTCGGTCGGTTAGCGAAAATTCTGGTCTTTAAGTTATAAAGATATTCATCCAAGGCGATCCTTTGATTGATCGTCTTATGACTAAATTTCTTTTTGGTTTAGCTCAATATGAGGATCACTATTGGAAGTTTCAAGGCTCTTTACTGAGCGCCTTGCAATAGCCAAAGCTGCTGTATTTTATTGTTCAAAACTGAACGCCGCGCGGCATCTTCGGTGATCGCCAGTAAAGATTCATAAATACGCCGGGAATCATCTATCAGGCCTGCCAGCTGAAGATTCTCAGCGGCGTGGTAGCGCGCGGTTTGCGCCCAAGGATCCATGGCTGTTGGCCCTGGCAACATCGCAGATTGTAAATATAAAAGCGCCGCCTGATTGTATCGCTTTTGTTCTCGATAGGACTCGGCGATCCAGTAAAGGATTTCGCGCCGTTGCTTAGCTTCGATCTGCAAACTTAGCAACTGATTAAAGTGAGCGATTGCTTGAGAATGCAAATTAACTGATTGCAAATCAAACAAAACCTGCATAATTCGGTCAGTCGCCTCAGCGGTTGGTTCGGCATATTCAACGATCAACTTTTGCAATACTTGACTGCCCTCATCGTATCGACCGCCCAGTATCAAAACCCGTGATTGCCGCAGCTGCCAATCAAACGGACTGCTGCCCTCTGGAATCGTGGAAAGACCTGACATCAGACGGGTGGCTTCATCGATATCAGCCGATTGCAGTGCCAAATCGACCAACTGATAACGTATCTTGGGCGGTATTTTTGGCGCTTCGGAGAAAGTTTCGCTGCGGTTAAACAGATTTTCCAATAAATTTCGTTCTGCTTTATCAATTTCAGCAAAAGTTTCTAGATAAGCGGTGCCAGCACGGTTAATAATATTTGGGTCGTTCGACCGAAGGATTAACATGGCGAATAGCGCCCGAGATTTGACTGGAGTGGCCTTGCTGGTTTTGCTCGCCAACTGAAACCAAGATTCGTCGTCTCCAATCAGCAGTTCAGCGCGATTACCGACCAGTTCGGCATAATCAACATAAGCCTTCCAAAGTAAATCAACCGGCAACTGAAAGATCTCAAAAGAAGTGTGTTGTTCGAGACGAAACAAAGCCTCCAATGCGACCACTCGATCGACCTGTGACATCTTTTTCGCTGCAAAATAACCCAGTGCCCAGTAGCTGGCACGCTCCTCAGAACTCAAACCCTCTTTTTTATTGCGTTTGATGACCCGTCGCCAAACCTCCTTATGTTCAATCTGCTTCAGTTGCAAGCGAGCATAAAGCACCGTGACTTTGGCTTGCCAGGTGTCTTGCCCACGCAAGATGGTAACCGCTTGCTCAAATCGCTGAGACTCAATCAAGACGCTGGCACGCAGCAGCAGCCAGTCTAGCTTTTGACTATCGAAATCATGATCGAAACGCAGCATTGCAATTCGCGCGTCTTCGTTGCGTCCGTCTGCGAGGTAAGATTTGATCACCAATTGTCGCCAAACTTCGTAGGCTTCAGCCTCACTGGCATCGCTTTGCCATAATTGCTCGCGCAAAACTAACCGTGCGCTCTCCATTTGACCTAGCTGCATAAACGCGCGCGCTTTGTAGGTTGCAGCCTGTTGCTTGAATTGGGTCGGGATATCAATCGGAAGGGCTTCAATACGAACCAGCATCTGATCCCACTGATTCCATTTGGCGAGAATAGTTAGACGTTCTTGTTCCCAGAGAATCCAGCCGTATAAATCTTCATCCACCGAGGGTTGAGCTTGGTTTAACATGGTCAAGGTCAATGCGGGAGCCCCCGCATTAGAGATGTCCTTCAACAGTTGCAATCGCTCGTCGGCGATCGCAACTGCGCTCAGACTATTCCAAGTCAGCGCGGTGATGAATAATAAGGATGCTCGTTTCATACTCATAAAAAAGGCGTGTAAGCCGAAAGCCCCACGCCTTTTTACCACAGTCGTGCGACTGTTTCCTGTTTAAAGCTTTTCGCGAATGCGCGCAGCCTTACCGGTGCGACCACGAAGATAATAAAGTTTGGCACGACGAACATTACCTCGACGCTTAACTTTCACTTCGGCTATCAACGGGCTATGCGCCTGAAAAACACGCTCTACACCTTCGCCGTGCGAGATTTTTCGCACTGTAAAAGCCGAGTTGATGCCACGATTACGCTTGGCAATCACCACTCCTTCATAGGCCTGCAATCGCTCGCGTGTGCCTTCTTTGACTCGAACCTGAACCACCACGGTGTCGCCAGGCGAAAAATCAGGGAGGTCGTCTTTTAATTGTTCCGCGTCAAGCTGCGCTATGATATTACTCATCTCATTTCCTCAAAATTTAAACGCTCGACGAGTCACCCTGAACTCGGTCGAGTACGAAGAACGGCGAATTGCCGATCTCCAATTTTCTAAAGTCTTACCACTAACTGGTCGCAAATATGCGGTCATATAAAAATATTTCGACCTCAAAGCCATGCGACTTACCGCAATGCTAATTACAGCACTTTTCGGCTAACGAGTTTGTTTCGACTCGTTGATAAACTCTTCCAACAGCTGCTTTTGCTGCTGACTCAATTCCCGATCTTCGAGTAAATCAGGTCTGCGCTGCCAAGTTCTACCTAAGCTCTGTTTGAGCCGCCACCGTTCAATCTGACGATGATTGCCATCCATTAATACCTGTGGCACCGTCTGACCATCAAAATTTTCCGGCCGCGTGAAGTGCGGAAAATCTAACAAACCGCTGCTAAACGAATCTTGATCGGCCGAGTCGTCGTGACCTAATGCCCCCGGCAACAATCGCACCATCGCATCCACACAAACCATCGCCGCGAGCTCACCTCCGCTGATGATATAATCACCAAGCGACCATTCCTCATCAACGACTTGCTCCATCAAACGCTCGTCAATTCCTTCGTAGCGCCCGCATAAAAATATCGCACTACCAAACTCTACTTCTTGTTGCAGCATCGCCTGCTTTAGCGGACGTCCCTGCGGACTCAAGCCAATCAACCGGCCCTTGGTATTCTTACCCCGCACCGCAGAAATCGTATCCATAAGCGGCTGCATCGTCATAATCATGCCTGGGCCGCCACCGTAGGGACGGTCATCTACCCGACGGTTTTTATCGAGCGAATAATCCCGCGGGTTCCAACACTGCAATTCAACTAACTGCTGGCTTGCGGCTCGGCCAACCACCCCACTTTCGACCACCGGCGTAACCAACTCGGGGAACAGCGTGATGACATCAATTCTCAATTTGTCGGCCTAGCAATGTTTATATCTTGCAAGACGGCTGAGTTGCAGCTCAATCGCGCTTATTAATCGTACTCGGGAGACCAATTGACAATCATCCGTCCTTCGTCAAGATTAACCTCAGTAACGATTTCACCGATCACAAACGGGATTAAACGCTCGCGTTCACCCACCACCACCATCACGTCGTCTGCCCCGGTTTCGATCATCGATTTCACTTCACCCAGCGTTTCCGCCTGCAAAGACTCAACCGTCAAACCGACCAAATCAGACCAATAAAACTCGTCTGAAGGCAAGGACGGCAGCTGGTTCGGGTCGATATACAACTTGAGACCCGTTAAACCTTCAGCTTGGGAGCGATCTTCAACTCCCTCAAGTTTGGCCAGCACATGCTTGCCTTGCAGCCGACCATCAACTCTCACTTGATCGAACTCGTTATCGCGTTCGATCAGCCAAGGGCTGTAATTAACTATATTTTCACGCGGACTAGTGTTCGAAAAAACTCGAACCCAGCCTTTAATGCCTTGCGCGCCTAGAACAT
>CBDTWQ010000165.1:0-4854 GCA_965364115.1 uncultured Gammaproteobacteria bacterium
CAAAATAACAAGGGTGTCAGCATGACGAAATCAAGTAGCCATAACGAACCGGTTGATGCAGACCAACGACGGATGGCCGCTCCGCTGGTTTGTTATCAAATTGAAGCCTTGCCGCCTAATAATTTGGCGCTTTACCAGCAGGCGCGTGAAGCCGCAGTCAAAACCTTTGAGATTGAAGTGCCGCCGCGTGACGGTCGGGCATTCGACGTGCCGGCAGGGCACTTTTTTCGTATTACTAGCGTCGAGGGTTCGCAGGTTGGCGACCTGAATGTGTGGAATGCGGATGATCTCAGTGAGCGCTTTTTTAGTGGTAAAACTCGTCAGCTTCACGCAACCCACGTCAGCACCGGCGATCGATTGTGGAGTTCGCTGCCGGGTTTTCGACCGCTCGCCACAATTGTTGAGGACACCCTCGATTGGTATGGTTGGGACGAAGATGGCGGCGGCATTCATGATGTGATTGGCACTCGTTGCGACCCTTACACAAATCACTTGTTAACCGGCGTCGATTATCATTATTGCTGTCATTCCAACTTAACCCGCGCGCTGGCCGATAAAACCGGAATGACCTTGGTTGAGGCGGAACCTCATGTTCACGATGTGATGAATGTTTTTATGTGCACCGGTTTTACCCTCGACCATCATCAATATTTTATGAAGGCGAGCCCGGTGCGGCCCGGAGACTATATCGAGTTCTTTGCTGAAATTGACTTGTTGGGCGCGCTGTCGGCCTGCCCGGGCGGCAACTGTGGCAGCAGTCATTCCGATGATGTGACGCCATGCTATCCGTTGCGGGTTGAAGTGTTTAAACCGCAACCAGGAAAGCTTGGTAGTTGGCAGTCACCTGCGGTTAACGGTTACGATCGCAGTCATGGTCGCTAGATGCTGATTGCGAAAAAGGGCTTAAAAATTCAGGTTAGAGAGCCTAAGTTCGACTAATATCAGGCTTCTGTGCCACAAAAATTCGATTGCTCGAAATGCGTTTACAAATGGCAGGGCGTTAGGGCCCTAGGGTTGACATACTAGGGTAGCAACGGAATAACTTAATTTTTTGAAAATATGAAGCAAAGAGTCTCCAGAAAATGAATTGGCAAAGGTTCGTATCTTTAACATTCACCTGCAACCGCCTCGTAAGACCGGTGGTTGAGGCTGTATTCAATTGTTGGCTATTTCGGGCGTCGCGCACTATTTTGATGGCCAGAATAGATGCTTGAACTGGCTCAACAAAATTGCGAAGCCTGCTCAAAGGGCGCGCCAAGAATCAGCGAAGAGCAATTCGTTCAGTTAGCCCCTCAAATTCCCGACTGGGAACCCATCGTGATCGATCAGATTGAGCGTTTGCGTCGTCGCTTTGGCTTTAGAAACTTTGCCGATGCCATTGCGTTCGCTAACCGAGTGGGTGATTTGGCGGAAGCGGCGGATCATCATCCGGCGATTTTAGTTGAATGGGGCAAGGTCGAAGTGACCTGGTGGACGCACACAATCAATGGCTTGCACCAGAATGATCTGATTCTGGCCGCGCGTACAGACGGTGTTTATGCGCCCGCAGATTAAAATTGGCCTATCGCTGCTGATTGCGTTACTCGTGTTGGTTTCAAGCACCCGAGTGCTTGACGACTATGTCGACGATTACACCAGCAGTGCGTTGAAAAGCGCAGCCATCACATACGCCACTGCGCGAGGGCTCAATGCGATTGTGTCTATGATGCAAAGCAGCAACATTGAGGCCGGCATTGGCATCGTCTCGGGGTCGATGACGATTGGTGAACTGCTCGATCCGCTAAATGACATGATCGAACGTTTTTCAACCGTGATGACTTGGGTTTTAGCCTCACTTGCGGCGCAGAAGGTATTGTTGTTGGTGGCTTCGCACTCGGTCTTTCTATATTTGGTTGCGGTCTTGGGGGTTAGCGCGATCCTGCTGATCTGCTTTGGAAAACCAGCGTTGCAGGGGCTGGTCTTTAAACTCTTTTTAGTCGTTATATTTTTGCGTTTCGCGCTTGGCTTCGCGGTTACCCTGAATAGTGGCGTGGATTACCTATTTCTCAATGATCAGTTTAAGGTCAATGATAAGGAAGTCACTGATTTTCAACAAAAAATGCTCAAAATTGATCCAGATGACAAACTCAACACAAAGAATTTGCGTAATTCAACCATCTCGTTTTTCCAATCTTTAAGTCTGACTGAATTCAATAAAAAAATTAGCCAAGGAATCGAGAACTTCGTCAATCTGGTGGCAATTTATTTGCTGAAAACCGTTTTCTTTCCACTTTTCTTCTTCTACGGCGTTTTTTATGTGCTGCGTCAGTTATGGCGTATTGATTTGGTCGACCTGCCACCCTACCTAACCAATAAGAGACCAGAGCCCGTGGTTTAACTGCGTCGGCTCACTCAGCGGCCATTCATTGGTCAAGGCATCGCCCCAAGTGATCGTCCCAGTCTTCGTTCAGTCACAAGGTTTCACTCAAAGTCTTAATCCGCCGTCGAGCTCTAGGGTGCGTCCGGTGGCATAGTCGTTCTCGATGATGTATCGAACCGTATGTGACAATTCTTCAAGGCGACCGGTGCGCTGCAACGGGATCGCATTGGTCATGCGTGTTTTTGCTTCTGTCTTCATCGATGCCACCATTTCCGTTTCAAACACCCCTGGCGCAATCCCTGCGCTTCGAATTTGATAGCGCGCCAGTTCTTGTGCCCAGGTGGTGGTGAGTGCGGCGACGCCGGCTTTGGCGGCTGCATAGTTAGATTGACCGATGTTGCCGGCGCGACTAATGCTGGAAATATTGATAATTACCCCATTTGTCTGACTACGAATCATACAGCTTGCGGCCTCACGACCGCAGAGGAAAACCCCGGTCAAGTTAACGTCGATGACTTGTTGCCATTGGGTCAACGACATTCGGTCGGTGATTTCGCCATTTTTGGATTTGACCAGCATTGCGTCTCGCAGAATGCCGGCATTGTTAACCAACCCAGAAATCTTGCCTAGCTGATCCTCGATCAATGCGAAACTCTGTTGAACGCTGGCTTCATCGCTCACATCGCAGTTAAATCCTTCTGCCTGTGCGCCCGCTTGTCGGCAAGATTCGACCGTATTGTTGAGGCCTTCAGCGCTGACATCGAGCAGCGCTAATTTGGCGCCATAGGCCGAGAGTTCGAGGCTGATAGCCGCGCCTAAACCGCGGGCAGCCCCAGTGACCACAAAGAGCTTATCTTTTATTTTCACAGGTTAGTTCCTCAAATGGTGGCTGGTGGGTTTCTGCGCTGCCTTTCATTCTTTCGTTCGCACTTACCTGCCTAAATGTCAGGTTGATGCGCGGCCCACAGGGCTTTGAGAGCTTGGCAATGCCATGCTGCCAGTGAGTTTGGGTAGTGCCTTGCATCAACAATAAACTGCCGGAGGGCAGCGGCAGTCGAATCGGTTTGAGTGCCTTTTGAGTTTTATGCTTGAGCAACAAAGTTCGTTCCTCACCGAGGCTCAGTGATGCGATCACCGGGCAGGCGCCGAGTTCGGGTTCATCATCACTATGCATCCCCATGCTGTCATTTTGATCGCGGTAGTAGTTTAACAACACGCTATTGAATGTGGCCTCGGCGACTGCTTCAACCTGCGCTTTAATCGCCAGCAGAGTGGGTGTCCAGGGCGCTGGCGGCAAAGTGATGCCTGAGTAGCGATATGAGACGTCGCCATGCCAAGCCGTCAGGCGCGGTTGCCAGTGAGTTTTACGATAAACGACGATCTGCTGATGGCGCCAAGGCGTTGTTTCGATCAGTTCGTTGATCAAATCATGATCGGCCCGCACCAAGTCGATTTGAGGCCAATATCGTACATCTGCATCAGCCATGGGTAGCTGCTGGGGTTGGCTGTCAGAGAACAGATCAAGCATCTTTCGATGGTTGTGCATTGATCATCGCGATTTTTTCCTGACGCGATAATTTTTTGATTGCGGCCTCTCGCCGACTCGCGCTGCTGCGACTGTGACCGACTTCACAAAAAACGATTTTTGATGGCTTTCGGCCGTTGAAATATTTCGCGCCTTTGCCTGATGCATGTTGTTCGAAGCGGCGTTCAACATCCGTAGTGATGCCGGTGTAATAAGATGCATCGCTGGCCTCAATGATGTAGAGCGACCAGGCTTTGCTGGTCGCATTCATTCAATCAATCTGCCGCTGACCCGCTTTTTGGTGGGTTTATTTAAACAGTTTATTGAACAAATGTGACGCAGGGGCATGCTAAGTTCGATCAATTTGGTTAGCATTCGTTGAGTTGCTTGAAGGCTCAAACTTTACTGAAACCTGATCCAATAGCAAATTCTAACCAGCGATTGCCTAATTTAAGAGATTCTTTGGCACTCGATTGGCCCATTTTAAGTTTGTTGCTGGGTCGAGTTTTTGATGAATTTTGATGGACCTAGTCAGGCGATAGATTTTTAGGGTGACGATCGTGGAATTTTTTGACCGTTGCCGTGTCGAATTTAGGATATAATGGTTTTGGCAGTTGGTTTGGATCCTGAGCGTTATTCGAATCTTAGTTAGGAATTCGTTAAAAGTAACCCCAGATCAGGCCTACGATAGCGGCCGGAATTCGCATAATTATTGCGGAAAACTAATAACTAAAAAAAATTAAAAATTAATAACCAATAAGGTCTGTTACAAGGAACTCGACAGTTGGACAATTCAGCTAATACTGAGATGTGTGTAAGCGAGGCTAGCGTTGGTAAGCTAGTTGTTTATATCGATCTCAACTGCCCATTTTGCTTTGCATTGAATGAACGCCTGCAGTTAACTCATTTTGTTGATCAGGTTGAATTTCGATACATTCAGCACACCCCCACGCTTGTAAAACCTGATCTT
>CBDTWQ010000166.1:0-4849 GCA_965364115.1 uncultured Gammaproteobacteria bacterium
ATGACGCGACTGGCTTTTCGATAAGACAGATTCATGCAGGGAAGTTGCCCTTGGGCTGGAACTTGAGTATTCATGCTTCGTATAATACATGCATATACATTTAAATCAATGCCTCATTTGAAAATAACCTAAATTGCTCGGCGACAATTAACTTGTCCGGTCGTATTGCCTCAATTACAGCGAAATAGATATATGAACAAACGCCAGTCAGAGGATACGCAACAACAGACAGCAAATAAGCCACGTCCGGGCCAATTTCAACAAGCCAGAAATTTCAGCCCGATCGGGTGACTCTTGATGAACCTGCCCCGTTCGTACCAGATTATCCAAACGTTCCAATGTCATTGCTCTCTCCTTTAATCCATAGTTTTGTTTGGTCCATTACCCGCACTATAAAAGCATTATTTTGATCAACTTTCTTTAAGAATTGATCTGTCTCATAAATGGTTGAATTTATCGGTCTACCCAACGCCTCCTCGGCCTCGATCAACAATTCAATTGCTTCCGAGTAGACCAGCGCTTTTCCCACCAATAGCAAATCAATGTCACTTTCCGCATTGTCTTCCGCTTTAGCCATCGAACCAAAGACAAAGGCTTTAGTAACTTTCCCGTCTATTGGCTGTAATGCCGCTTTTAAAACATCCGCTATCCCGAATGTTTTGCGCACGATAGCCAATTACTCTTGATATATCAGGCAGTCTGAATTGGCTTGATAGTGATGCTGGGTGCTGGTGAATAGTGCGTCTCCGAGACGGTAAATAATTCTTTCTAATAGTTCATTATTTATGAACTATTAATTCACTATTTACTATTAAGTCGGCCACGATTTAATAGGTATACTGTCCCAAATCGAGCCCAGACTCGCAGTCGCCCGTCTTACAGTTTTCCTCACGCTTGCCTCATTGATGCTTTTATTATCGGTTCAGTTTTTCATGCACGACCGATTCAAATATAACTGCTTCATAAAGGTGATCCCTAGCATTGATCGCATACCAATCCCTTTGGCATATGAAATTTAGTTCATCGAATCATCGAAGTGACGATGTGCCTTCATTTGTCATCAACTCATTTTTCCTTCCAAAGCAGCAAGCAGAATACAATCCTCAAGACGTGATAGAGTTTGAGACTTGCCATCAATTGAGCTAACAGTGGAAAAGGACCCTCTATTTCGTAAGCTTGCGGTAATCCTCCACGCTGATGTGGTCGGTTCAACCAAGCTCGTCCAACAAGACGAACTTCTTTCGCATCAGCGCATCCAAGCCGCCTTCCGTCAATTTTCTGAAATGATAACTAGCTATGGTGGAATAGCGCGTGAAATACGAGGTGACGCACTTGTCGCCGAGTTTGACCGAGCATCAGATTCGGTGGCTGCGGCCCTCGCCTTTCAGCAGGCGAATCAAGACTATAACGCAACGCTCAGTGACTCAATTCAACCGATCTTGCGGATGGGCATCAGCCTAGGTGAAGTCATTGTTGCGGACGATACCATCACAGGAGCGGGTGTGGTTTTAGCGCAACGACTGGAGCAGCTAGCCGGCCCAGGTGGCATAGTGGCACAGGGTTCGGTGGCAGAAACGGTGCCAACTAGACTGCCATTCAATTTTCAAAGCTTAGGTGAGCAAACTTTAAAGGGGTTCGAACAATCAATCAAAGCGTTTTCGGTGAGTCTTAAACCCGGACAAATTTTGCCGGCACCTGAGACAGCCCCGGCATCTCCAGTTGAACGGGAAGCTCATCCCACAACTCAAACAAAACTTCCAACACAGGCCTATGAGACGCTGTTTGGAGAGCACCTAGAACTGCCGAAAAGTCCGTCTATCGCGATTTTGCCTTTTCAGAATATGAGTGGTGATCCAGATCAAAAATATTTTTCTGACGGAATGACTGACGATATCATTACGACCCTTTCAAGGGTTCCCGATGTTATCGTAATAGCACCTAACTCGACCCTTGTTTATCAGGAGCGAGCAATCGATATTCGGCAAGTCGGCCAGGAACTCGGCGTCCGCCACGTTCTCGAGGGCAATATCCGAAAAAGTGGCGAACGAATGCGTGTCACAGCAAAACTCATCGATACATTGAGTGGTGATAGCGTCTGGGCTGAACGTTACGATCGCAAACTGGAAGACATCTTCGATATTCAAGACGAAATCACGCGTAACATTGTTGTCGAGTTGCAGGTCAAATTAAGCACCGGAGAATTCAGCAGGCTAACTGCGTCTGGCACTGACAATATTGAAGCTTGGGAGCTTATCATGCGGGCAGGGGTTCTGGTTGAGGCGCGCTCGCCGGATGACGCTGAACTGGCTAAACAGCTCACAAAAAAAGCACTTAAACTAGACGATAAATATTCCCACGCATGGGTGATCTTGGGCTGGGTACATTGGCAGGAATCTGTGTTCAAATGGAGTTCTGACCCCTCAAAGTCGATACAAATGGCAATCAAAGCCGCGCAAAAAGGAATTTCAGTCGACAAAGGAAATCCTGCAGGTTATTCATTGCTCGGTAACATTTATATGATTCTAGGTGATAAGAACCGGGCCATTTCGATGTGTAAAAAAGCGATAGAAATTGCACCTAGCAATTCCTACTCAGTGGCATACCTTGCAAACGTATTAACCGAATTCGGTCAAGTCAAGGACGGCATCCAAAAAATGAAACGGGCGATACGACTTTGCCCTTTTCCTCCTGAATGGTATTTTACACTTCTGGGTACAGGATTTCATTTAAACGGCAACAATGAAGCTGCAATCACCGCCCTTAATATGGCTATTCAACGGGACCCGAATTCATACTTTCCACGTTTGTGGCTTGCTAGCACATTAGCCGAAATGGGGAACTCAATTGATGCCCTAGCTGCAACAACGGCCGCTCTCGACATCGAACCTAATTTTTCAGTCTTGAAATGGGCAGATAGCTTTAAATCTGATTCGCATACTCGACTCAAAGACAATTTGCTTGCTGCCGGTTTCTCAAAATAGACCGGATAGGATTGCTGAAAGATGCCTGCTTTAACCCGCTCTTTTTGAATTCGATCTAACACTGACATCGTAGGCCATCATAAATTGACTTTCTTCCGATACCCCTACAATCCGGCAATCTGAAAGCCACGTCCGGGCCAATTTCAACAAGCCAGAAATTTCAACCCGATTGGGTGGCTCCCGATGAACCTGCCCCGTTCGTACGAGATTATCCAAACGTTCCAATGTCATTGCTCTCTCCTTTAATCCATAGTTTTGGTTGGTCCATTACCCGCACTATAAAAGCATTATTTTGATCAACTTTCTTTAAGAATTGATCTGTCTCATAAATGGTTGAATTTATCGGTCTACCCAACGCCTCCTCGGCCTCGATCAACAATTCAATTGCTTCCGAGTAGACCAGCGCTTTTCCCACCAATAGCAAATCAATGTCACTTTCCGCATTGTCTTCCGCTTTAGCCATCGAACCAAAGACAAAGGCTTTAGTATCCTTTCCGTCTATTGGCTGTAATGCCGCTTTTAAAACACCCGCTATCCCGAATGTTTTGCGCACGATAGCCAATAACTCTTGATATATTGGGCAATCGGAATTGGCTTGATAGTGATGCTGGTTGCCAATCTTGGTAAAGGTGAGAATTCCAGCACTCACCATACGATCTAACTCTCGCTTAATCGTATGCACACCCATTCCCGTCATCCTGAGAATTTGCTTCATATAAAAGCTTTCATGCGGACGGGCGTATAGTAACTGCAGCACTTGCTGTTGGGTGCTGGTGAATAGTGCGTCTCCGAGACGGCTAATTGATTCTTTCTTATAGTTCATTATATATGAACCATAGTGCATTATTTATGAATTATCAATTCAAGCCCGCTTTTATTACTGGACGGCGATTAAGAAACGGCACTCAGGGGCGGAATCGAACTAAATAATCAAGTTCACAAGTGCCCCAACGTTGAACGCATCAAATGTTGACGCCGACGCGCCCTGCTCTCTGACAATGGGTTGGATTTTGTTGTTTCCGTTTATTTCTCTAGGTGCGAAAGATCTGCTTGATCGCGACAAAATCTTCGATACTAGGGTCCGACGTCTCGACGAGAGCCTGCCTCGTAATCGAAGCGAACGACCGGCATCTGGCATGTCTGAACGTCATCGGTCACTCAATCACCGTGGAAAGTGTGCCTCCCATTAAGTTGCAGTAAGTTCGATTAGGTTTAAGACGCCGTCTAGCTGTTGTGATAGCGCTATGGTTTGATCTTTATTCGCGCTGACCAATTTCTTTTGTTGTTTGGCGTCAATACGCGAAACACGACCGACCGATTGCTGGTCTTAAATGACTGGCCTTGCGGCATCATCTAATTGTTCCAACTGAATTTGCAATGCCTGCCGCCGTGACGCTAAAGGCTGTTTGAAGTCCGAAATATTTTCCTTAGAAAGCGATTCGATAGTCTTTTATTTCGCCTCTCTATTGATTGCCGTGCAAATATCATAACGAATGAGTATGGGGGAATTAGGTATGGTAAATTGGTACGGCTAAACCATAATAACAAAGTAGCTGGCTAAAAAAATGAGGGGCAAGCCATTAATAACAATGATCAACAGGCATTATTATCGATTAAAAATTTGGCGGTAGACTTTAGTCTGCACGGCCATCCTGTGCCTGCGGTTCGAGATGTTTCATTTTCAATTAGCCCGGGCGAAACTGTCGCGTTAGTTGGTGAATCTGGGTCGGGTAAATCGGTTACCGCACAAGCAATCATGGGGATTCTGCCCAAATCAGCGAGCATTACCAGTGGCGAAATTTTATTTGCTGACCCCAATAATCAAGGGCAGGTTATCGACATCGCTGCACTTGACCCTGATAGCAAAG
>CBDTWQ010000167.1:0-4847 GCA_965364115.1 uncultured Gammaproteobacteria bacterium
AAAGTAGTTGTGAAAAAGACTGCGGCCAAGAAAGGCAGACCACCGGGTAAGAAAGGCAGACCAGCGGGCAAGAAAAAGCCAGTCGTCAAGTCAGTATCACTCGTTAAGCATCAAGCGATGGAAGCCAAGAATAAAGGTATGGCAAAAGAACTTTCTAGCTTGAAAGCTCAGCTAAAGATCGTGGCAAAAGCTGCATCGGCGGCTGCTAAGGCTGCAAAGCCTGCTAAGTCAAAAAAGAAAAAGTAAGTTTGCGATGGAATCGACTTAAAAAGGCGCAGCTTGCTGTGCCTTTTTTTTGTTTAGATTTTGTGGTCTAATTTTTAGACTCCTATTATTATATCGCCTAGCACTATGCAGATTGAAGTCGACTCAGCAATCGATCCGGAAATCGATCGATTCATGGACGTGCTCTGGTCACAAAAGGGACTCGCTGAACTAACTTTGCAGGCTTACCGACAAGACTTGCGTCAGTTTTCGGGTTGGCTGGCTAAACGCGAAGAACAGGCGTTGGTTGATGCCACCGAGGTCTGCATTCGGCAATATCTTGATCTTAGAAATCAATCGGCACCTAAGCCTTCACCTCGCACCATTGCTCGTCTGCTATCAACGCTTAAACAGTTTTATCAGCATCTATGTCGAACGGGTCGTCGCCGCGACAATCCAATGGCTTTGATCAGCGCCCCCAAAAACATTCAAACCTTACCGCAATCTTTAACCGAAAATGACATAGACAACCTATTGCAAGCCCCAGATCTCGACAATGTTTTTGGTTTGCGGGATCGTTGTATGTTGGAATTAATCTATGGTTCAGGTTTGCGAGTGAGCGAGTTGGTTGGGTTGCAGCTCAATCAGGTCAACCTTAATATGGGTGTAGTGCGTTTAGTCGGTAAGGGCAATAAAGAGCGCGTGGTTCCAGTGGGTGAAGAGGCACAATTCTGGCTTGAGCGTTATCTGAAGCAGAGCCGACCGGAACTTCAAGGTTTAAAAGCAACCAGCGAAGCGCTTTTTCTGTCGAGCCGTGGCAGTGCGATCAGTCGTCAAGCCTTTTGGCAGAATTTGAAAAAGCATTTGCAGACGGCTGGAATTAAAACATCTTTTTCTCCTCATTCATTAAGGCATGCGTTTGCGACACATTTGTTGAATCATGGTGCGGATTTGCGCACGGTGCAAATGTTGCTCGGGCACAGCAGCTTGTCGACCACCCAAATTTATACCCACATTGCGCAGGCACGGTTATCCGAGTTGCACCAAAAACATCATCCTCGCGGTTGAGTTCGCTCTGTGAGCGAATCAACGTTGGATAAATCACTCATTTCAATTAATGCAATAAGGTGAACATTTTGCGCCGATATTTTTGAACACTCGGGTGTTCGCCACCCAGCATGTCAAATAAAGCCAGCAGATCTTTTTGACCTGCATCCTCTTTAAATTTACGGTCGAGCCGCATAATCAACAACAAGCAATCCATTGCCTGTTCGTAATGTTGTTGCGCAGTCAGATGACGACTATTAAAAAGCAATGCCTCCAATTCTTGCGGGTTTTGCTCTAAACGTTGCTGAATTTCTGCGAAGTCAGGCAAGTCGGCCACTAGGGCGGCCAGTTTGATTTCGGCTCTTAACTTAATTGTAGCGTCAAGCTTTTGACCTTCTTCGTCGAGACTGTCGAGCAACGCTACCGAAGACGTCTCGTCGCCTTGGGCGTATACTAATTGCGCAATCTGAACTTTGAGTTGGGCATTGTCAGGGTCTTGCGCGAGTGCCTGATTGAGCAGCTCTAAGGCTTGATCTAACTGTCCTTGCTCGTACGCGATCATCGCGGCTTGGATGATTTGTTCTGATTCAGAGACCAAATGTTTATCAATCATCGCCTTGATGTCACCCTCGGTCACCAGGCCGTTTCGCTCATCGACCATCTGGCCTTGAAAAAATAGTTTCATCGTGGGCAAACTCTTAATGCCGAAATGGGCGGCGAGTTCCTGTTCGGCATCGGCATTGATTTTCGCAACCTCGAATTTACCATCATATTCAGCGACTAATTTTTCTAGAATTGGAGTGAGGGTTAGGCAGGGTTGGCACCAATCAGCCCAAAAGTCGACTAATATCGGCTTGTTGGTCGAATTGTCCAGCACTAGTTGCTGGAAATTCTGCATACCGACATTGTGAATGTGGGGCGACTCGCTCATAATTCTGAACCTGAAAAAAGATGCGCATTATATCAGTTGGTCTACTATCAGTTACAGCCGCCTTTAATTAGTTTTAGCGCTTTTTAAACCCAGGATACCCCACCATTGAAAAATCAATACGATGCAGCCTCGATCGAAGTTCTGACCGGACTAGACCCAGTTAAGAAAAGGCCGGGGATGTACACCGATACGTCCCGACCCAACCACCTCGCGCAGGAAGTGATCGACAACAGCGTTGACGAGGCGATTGCCGGTCACGCCGATCTAATCAATGTCGTCTTGCACAGTGATCAATCCTTAAGCGTGGTCGACAATGGCCGTGGAATGCCGGTGGATGACCACCCTAAATTGAAGATGCCCGGAGTCGAGGTGATTCTCACTAAGTTGCATTCGGGCGGCAAATTTTCAAACAAGAATTATCAATTTTCTGGCGGATTGCACGGTGTCGGCATTTCGGTGGTGAATGCTTTGTCAAAACAGGTCGATGTCACCGTTCGTCGAGAAGGTAAAGAATTTTCGATCGGCTTCAAGAACGGAGATAGGTCAAAAAAACTTGAGCAGATCGGCACCGTGGGTAAAAAGAATGTGGGCACGAAACTACGCTTTTGGCCAGATCCTAAGTATTTCGACAGTGCAAATTTCTCGGTGCCTCAGCTCAAGCACATTCTGCGAGCCAAAGCGGTATTGTGTCCTGGTTTAAAGGTTACTTTCGAAGTTGAAAAAACTAAGGAATCAGTCGAATGGCATTATCAAGATGGCCTCTCTGACTATCTAATGGAAGCTTTGGCGGGTTATGAGTTGTTGCCACAGCAACCTTATGTGAATGCATTAAAGGGAGATCACGAAGCCGTCGAGTGGGCGATTTTATGGCTTCCGCAGGGTGGCGAATCAGTCAGCGAAAGTTATGTCAATCTGGTGCCAACCACGCAAGGCGGAACCCATGTGAATGGTTTGCGGGCAGGCATAACTGATGCGATTCGGGAGTTTTGTGAATTCCGAAATTTGTTGCCTAGAGGAGTCAAAATTGCACCTGATGATGTCTGGGACAAGGTTAGTTTCGTGCTCTCGGTGAAAATGGAAGATCCACAGTTTTCAGGTCAAACCAAAGAACGATTGTCTTCGCGTGAAACCGCTGCTTTCGTTTCTGGGGTGGCTAAAGATTCGTTTGGCCTATGGTTGAATCAACATGCAGACGTCGGCGATGAGCTCGCGCAAATGGCCATTTCGAGTGCGCAAAGTCGACTTAAAAGTGCGAAAAAAGTAGTGCGTAAAAAAGTCACAAGTGGACCTGCCTTGCCGGGTAAACTGTCAGATTGTTCTAGTCAAGACGTCGGTCGTACTGAATTGTTTTTGGTAGAGGGTGATTCGGCGGGTGGTTCTGCTAAACAAGCTCGAGATCGAGCTTTTCAAGCGATCATGCCGTTGCGCGGTAAGATTCTCAATACTTGGGAGGTACCGTCTGACCAAGTTTTGGCCTCGCAAGAGGTACACGACATATCGGTCGCGATCGGGGTCGAACCGGCTTCGGATGATTTGAGCAATCTGCGTTATGGCAAGGTCTGCATTCTCGCCGATGCGGACTCCGATGGCGCGCACATTGCCACCTTGCTTTGCGCACTGTTTTTGCGCCATTTTTTGCCGTTGGTCGAAAAAGGGCATGTTTATGTGGCCAAGCCACCTTTGTATCGAATCGATGTCGCCAAGGATAAATTCTATGCGCTTGATGAGGCCGAGCGTGACGGCATTATTGACCGCATTGTCGCTGAAAAGCGCAAAGGAAAAGTGAGTGTTACTCGATTTAAGGGCCTTGGCGAAATGAACCCATTGCAGCTTCGTGAAAGCGCGATTGCACCCGAAACCCGCCGACTGGCGCAATTAACCATAGCCGCCGGGGATCAAACCTTTGCGACGATGGACATGATGCTGTCGAAAAAACGAGCATCCGACCGTAAGACTTGGTTGCAAACCAAGGGAGACTTGGCCGAAGTATGAACGAGAATCTTGAATTGAATTACGAAGGAGTCGAGCAGCAACCGCTGCACGTTTTCACCGAGAAAGCATATCTAGACTACTCGATGTACGTCATCC
The DNA here is from genome assembly GCA_965364115.1 of uncultured Gammaproteobacteria bacterium. Taxonomy (GTDB): domain Bacteria; phylum Pseudomonadota; class Gammaproteobacteria. Next base: position 4,271 of record CBDTWQ010000167.1, read on the forward strand.
TCGACCGCGCTTTGCCGCATATCGGTGACGGCCTTAAACCGGTCCAACGGCGGATCATTTACGCGATGTCGGAACTGGGATTATCGGCGAGCTCCAAGCATAAGAAATCGGCGCGCACCGTGGGTGATGTGTTGGGTAAATATCACCCCCATGGTGATTCTGCGTGTTACGAGGCGATGGTGTTGATGGCGCAACCATTCTCTTATCGTTATCCGCTAATTGATGGACAAGGTAATTTCGGCTCGCCGGATGATCCAAAATCTTTCGCTGCGATGCGATATACCGAGTCCCGATTATCTCCAATCGCCAAACTATTGCTCACAGAACTGGGTCAGGGCACGGTTGACTGGGTTGCCAATTTTGATGGCACTATGGATGAACCCTCGCTGCTGCCCGCTCGCTTGCCGCATATTTTGCTCAATGGCACCACCGGAATCGCGGTGGGTATGGCGACCGATTTACCGCCGCACAATCTGCGTGAAATCGCGAATGCCTGCATCCTGCTGCTCGACAAATCGCGCACCCCGTTGGCTGATTTACTGGAGCATGTCAATGGTCCTGATTACCCCACTGAAGC
>CBDTWQ010000168.1:0-4811 GCA_965364115.1 uncultured Gammaproteobacteria bacterium
GATGATCCCACGAGTGCTTGGTTTGAGACGAATATGCAGCGAAATAACATCGCATGCTGAGAAAAACTGAGCGCGATTTTCCGCCACTGGATAACCTTCATCGCGTGCCCGTTGGCATGATTCGGCACCACCCCAAACTAGAATTTGCATGCCGAATGCGCGGGCATAATGCGCCACCGCCGCACCAATTCGACCGAAACTATAGATTCCCAGTGTTTTTCCTCTCAGGCCATGGCCAACGCCAATTTGCCATTGTCCCTTCTGCAGAGCGGCCATTTGCTGGGGGATTTCGCGCATCGCCGAAATAATCAAGCCAAAGGTGAGTTCTGCCGCCGCATAGGAGGGCGTGCCAGCATGCAGATTGGAGCACAGCAAAACACCTTGGCGTGTGCAAGCTTCAACATCGACATGCGGATAAACACTGCGCTGGCTGATGAGTTTCAAGTTGGGTAGTTGCTCGAGTAGTTCTGCCTGAATCTGAGTACGTTCGCGAAACAACACCAGCGCCTCGGTTTCCTTCAGTCGTTCAGCCAATGCGTTAGTTTCTTGGACATGATCGTTCCAAATGGTTACATTTTGTGTTTCCAACTTGGCGTAACAAGGCAAATTACGTAGCGTGTCGAAAGTGTCGTCGAGTATGGTGACATTCATGCTGAGCCGTTACTGATCGAGTTCCAAGTGGCAACTACCATAACAACTTCGGCCAGATAATTGAAAGCCGGTTGATGAATAATTAGAGTCTAAATATCCAGAGTGGAATTTTTGATGATCTTCGAAATCAACGTTAAATGAGGATGAACCGCTGGTTGGCCTCCAATCGATTGCGTCGTTATTTTCGTGATCTATGGCAGCTTGGCATCACCTTGCTAGTGGCCACTGTGGTTGGCCAAACATTTCTTCAAATTGGCGTGCCAGCGCCTTTTCTGTTGGGCAGCATGTTTGGAGTTTGGTTGTTGGGCGCTTTAAACAAGCCGTTGAGAAGTTATCTGAAGGTGCCTCGGTGGTTTCACATCTCGGTGGTGCTGGGTCTTGGCGTGCTAGTGGGCGCGATGTTTGGCCCTGAAATTTTCGAACAAGCAATAACTTGGGCGGTCACTTTGAGCGGAATGTTGATCGCCACGATTATTGCAACCTTGGTGGGCTACCTCTATCTAACCCGCTGGCGAGGTTACGACCGGTCATTGGCGATGTTCTGCGCGATTCCGGGTGGCCAGGCTGAAGTGATCGTGCTGAGTCGAGATTTAGTCGACAAAGATTACGTGGTTGCCTTATGCCACTTGGTGCGCGTGGTGGTGGTCTTTTGCTCGGTTCCCCTCGTTTTGGCCCTAACGATGGGTGAAAGCGCAGTGCGTGATTCGAATCTGCAACTGGCTGCGCTGCCCAGCTGGAACGAATTACCGAACGCAGTGTTGTTTCAGTTTGTTGCGATTGCCTTGGTCGGTTTTTCGGTTGCGCGACTCATTCGGATGCCCGTGCCCTATTTAACTGGCCCCTTATTTTTGAGCATCACGCTTCATCTTGCAGGTTTGGTGCATATTCCGCGTATTAATGAGTTCGTTTTTCTCGCCCAGGTAACGATTGGCGGTGCAGTCGGCGCGCGCTTGGCGCAGGTTGACCTTGCAGAGTTGGCGGTTTATCTCAAAGACGCTTTGGTCGTTGTGCTGCTGTTGCTAAGCGTTTTTGTTGTGGCGGCCGGGTTAGTGTCAGCGCTGGTGGGGCTGCCTTTTTTCGACGTGATGTTGGCGTTTGTGCCCGGCGGGCTGTATGAAGTGACCTTGCTGTCTTTCGTTTTTGGCTTTGATGTCGCCTTCGTTGCGCTCCATCATGGGTTCAGAATGTTGTTTATTCTGTTTTCGTTGCCGTGGGTGTTGAAATGGTTGAAGAAAGGTGAGCAGTGATCAAAGCAAATGGCGCCAAATGGATGAAACTTATATAAAATTGTCGGTAATATTGAAAATAAGCCTTATTTTGCGCAGAATAGTATCACAAATTAGTCGAATTCTATTGGATGATGCCAAGCTCCACGCTTAGTCTAGTAGTGGGTGAAAACAAGTTGCCCGACGAACCTGACTCGATCAGGTGCATAAATATAATTTTAAGGAGACGAGAAACCGATGAAAAGTTTTAGAAATTCCGTACTCGCAGCCACTTGCGGCGTCGCTCTAGCGACAGCGGCAACAGCTGGAGACTTGACGATTGCAACGGTCAATAATGGCCACATGATCGAAATGCAGAAACTGAGCAGTCATTTCGAGAAAGCTAATCCAAGCATTAAATTGAAATGGGTCGTTCTGGAAGAGGGTGTGTTGCGCCAGCGTGTAACCACCGATATCTCTACCAAGGGTGGACAGTTCGACGTGATGACGATCGGCATGTATGAAGCACCGATCTGGGGCAAACGTAAATGGCTACAAGAGCTGAAATTCGGCAAAAGCTATGACGTGAATGACATTTTGCCCGCCATGCGCAACGGACTTTCCTACGATGGCAAACTTTATGCTGCGCCATTCTATGGTGAAAGTTCAATGATCATGTATCGCAAAGACTTGCTGGACGCAGCCGGCATGAAAATGCCAGACAACCCATCTTGGGGACACATTCGTGATGCAGCTGCTGCAATGCACGACAAGAAAAATGGCGTTTATGGTATTTGTTTGCGTGGCAAGCCAGGGTGGGGCGATAACACAGCTTTCATCACCACCATGGCGAACTCATTCGGTGCGCGTTGGTTTGACGAAAATTGGAAGCCACAGCTCGATTCCGCTGCTTGGCATCACGCGGTCAGTTTCTATGTTGATCTGTTGAGCACTTACGGACCTCCGGGCTCGAGCTCAAACAGCTTCAACGAAATTTTGGCGCTTTTTAATGAAGGTAAATGCGGCATGTGGATTGACGCGACTATCGCGGCCTCTTTCATCTCCGATCCTAAGCAGTCCAAGGTGGCTAAAGATGTTGCCTTTGCTCAAGCGCCAATCGCGGTTACCAAGCGTGGTGCTAACTGGTTATGGGCATGGTCACTGGCTATTCCTGCGGGCACTAAGCAAGCGCCAGATGCGAAGAAGTTTATCGAGTGGGCTACGTCAAAAGACTACATCAAACTGGTTGCCAAGAATAACGGCTGGGCATCCGTTCCAACTGGAACGCGGACCAGCACTTATGAGAACAGAAACTTCCGCAAAGCGGCTGTTTTTGCAGAAGCTGAACTCAAAGCGATTCTGTCAGCTGATCCAGCCAATAGCACTCTTGACCCGACTCCATACGTAGGCGTGCAATTCGCTGCGATTCCGGAGTTTCAAGGAATTGGAACAGCGGTAGGCCAGCAAATGAGTGCTGCGTTAGCAGGAAAAATTACGGTTAAACAAGCATTAGCGGCATCGCAAAAGACTGCCGATCGTGAAATGCGTAAGGCCGGATATTATTAATATCGCTTGATTTCGCTTAGGCGGAATCAACCAGCGATTGTAAAACCTCGTCAGGGGCCTGTGCGCACGGCCCCTGACATCCCCCATCGGTTTTGAGGACCATAAAATGAACAAGACCCTGGCTAGACTGTTACAAGCCCCCAGCATCCTTGTTCTAGCATTATGGATGATCGTGCCACTGAGCATGACGCTCTATTTTTCTACGATTAGATATCATTTGCTTTACCCGGAACGCGATGGCTTTGTGGGTATGGACAACTACCAATTTTTCTGGACTGACGACGCCTTTTGGCCCGCAATGGCGAACACGCTAACGCTCGTCGGTTCGGTTCTGATCATCTCGGTGATCGTTGGGCTTGCTTTAGCGTTACTCGTCGATCGGCCTTTCAAAGGTCGAGGAATTGTTCGAGTGATGTTGATCTCGCCCTTTTTTATTATGCCCACTGTGAATGCATTGGTTTGGAAAAACATGCTGATGAATCCAATTTATGGGGTGTTCGCGGTGATTGCGACCGCGTTTGGTGCTGACCCAGTTGACTGGCTCTCGCAAGTGCCGCTGGCTTCGGTGATTATGATTGTCAGTTGGCAATGGACGCCCTTCGCGTTGTTAATCTTCATGACCTCGTTGCAAAGTCAAGACACCGAACAAAAGGAGGCAGCAATGCTTGATGGTGCTGGGTTCTGGTCACAGTTTTATCATTTGACCCTGCCACACTTAGCGCGCCCGATTGCGATTGTAATTCTGATACAAATGATTTTTCATCTTTCGATTTTTGCGGAAATTTACGTCACTACCGGTGGTGGTCCAGGCTATGAAAGCACCAATCTGGCGTTCCTTATTTTTCAGCAGGCGCTGCTCCAATTTGATGTGGGAGTGGCTTCAGCGGGCGGTGTTGTCGCGATTATTCTGGCTAATATTGTGGCCTTCTTCTTGGTGCGTTTTGTTGGCAAGAGTCTGGTGGTGTGATGACAATGAATTATGCAAAAGTTCAAAAAATCAAGCATACCTCGCTCGCAGTTGCAGCCTGGGCCGCTGCCCTGATAACCTTTTTCCCGATCTTTTGGATGGTGCTAACCAGCTTTAAGACAGAGCTACAGGCGATTGCCACACCACCGCAGTTAATTTTTGAGCCAACCCTTGAAAACTATGCGCTGATTAACGAGCGTACTGATTATCTCAGGCATGCGATCAACTCGATCATCACCAGTTTTGGTGGCACCGCGTTAGCCTTGCTGATCGCGATTCCCAGCGCCTACGCGATGGCGTTTTCACCGGGGCGGTTCACCAAAGACATACTGCTGTGGATGCTGTCGACCAAAATGTTGCCCGCCGTTGGCGTTTTAATGCCGATTTATTTGTTGTCACAAATGCTTGGTTTGCTCGACACC
>CBDTWQ010000169.1:0-4802 GCA_965364115.1 uncultured Gammaproteobacteria bacterium
CAAATGTCGAAAGATCCTGATAGTTTTGGCAAAGGTAATCTCGAAGGTGTTGTCGCACCGGAAGCGGCAAACAATGCTGCGAGCACCGGTTCGATGTTGCCGATGTTAACGCTGGGTATTCCGGGTTCACCGACGACGGCTATATTACTGGGTGGAATGGTTATCTGAGGACTAGAACCTGGCCCTCGATTGTTTACCGACCACAGCGAATTTGTTTGGGGTTTAATCGCCTCTTTGTACGCGGCTAACCTGTTTGCAGTCATCATCAATATTGCTTTTATCCCGGTATTTATTCAGATACTAAAAACGCCGTTTACTATCCTGGCGCCGATCATTTTTATCCTTTGCTTAATCGGTGGTTATGCGCCAACGCAGGATATGCACGATGTCTGGTTGATGCTGGTATTTGGTATTGTCGGTTACCTGATGCGTAAGCTCGATTATCCATTGGCCCCCGCGGTTTTGGCGATTGTTTTAGGGCCATTAGCAGAGCCTGCGTTGCGTCAATCGTTGATCATTAGCGATGGTTCCTTCGCAATTTTCTTTAATCGTACTTACGCAGGTCCGATTATGATTGCCGCATTGTTCTTGTTGTTCCTGCCTTTATTCAAAATGGCCTATGACAAGATTCGCCGCAAACGGTCTTCATCTTGATATTGAAAATAGCCAGCTTACTAGCAGGCGATTACCTGCATCAAGACGGTCAGAGTGAAACGATTTTGCAGCCCAGTTAGGCCCTGGTTGGTATCTGCTGCTACGGTTATGAAAGAAAATTCGGGTGCCTTATAAAACACCATTAACTAGTTGGAAATCCAACTATTTTTTGGTCAATTTAGCCTTGATCAGTGTCGATATTTGGTATACGGTATACCAAAATAAATCGATATCATTTCACTGGAGAAAAGAATGAAGTCGCTTGGGATAACGCCTCTAGAGCCAACCAAAGTGCTGAAAACGCGAGTTTACGAAGCGCTGAAAGAGATTATCGGGAAGATGGATATCTATTCGGGTGGTGAGCCGCAGCGCCTTGATGAACGCGCACTTGGCGAACAATTAGGGGTTAGTCGAACGCCAGTTCGAGAAGCAATTTCACGGCTCGAGCAAGAAGGCCTAGTGCAGAACATTGCACGCAGAGGAACTTTCGTGATACGTAAAAACAAGGAGGAGATACTGGACATGATTGATGTCTGGGCCGCGCTTGAAAGTATGGCGGCGAGGATGGCAACGTCGCGTTCGAGCGATGAGGAGATTGCCCAATTGCGAAAAATGTATACCACCTACGATAGCACTGAAGAGACTAGGGCGCATATTGATGAGTACTCGGAGACCAATATCGAGTTCCATCAGATGATTATAAAACTGGGAAAATCGCCATTAATTGAACAAATGGCAGACCAATTATTTTTTCACATGCGCGCGATACGCGCGAGCACAATAAAAGAGCGCGATCGTTTGTCGCGCTCCGTGATAGACCATATTAGAATTATCGAAGCATTGGAAGAACGGGACCCTAACCACGCTGAACAATTGGTAAGAGATCATGCATTGGAACTGGCCAAGCACGTTGATAAGTATGTGGACTATTTGGATTGAAACAGGGCAAAGCTGATTTGCTAATTATGGACTGTGGTACTCAGCCACCACAGTCTGGATTAAAGTGTTTAATCGGGCTGCAAGGTAGAGGATGAATAATGAGTAATTCGAATACTGCCAGCGATACGCTGCAACAAAAAAATAAAGATGGCTCGGTTATCTCGGGTGGACACTTGGTCGCTAAGGCACTCAAAGCCGAAGGTGTCGATACCATATTCACGCTATGTGGCGGTCATATAATCGATATATATGATGGTTGTTTAGACGAGGGTATAAAAATTGTCGATTTCCGTCATGAACAAAGTGCAGCTCATGCTGCTGATGGTTATGCTCGCCAGACAGGAAAGCTCGGTTGTGTTGTGACCACTGCGGGTCCTGGGTGCACCAATGCGGTCACTGGTGTGGCTACCGCATTTCGTTCTGAAAGCCCCGTTTTACACATCGGCGGGCAGAGTTCATTGGGGCAACACAAGATGGGGTCTTTGCAGGATCTTCCCCATGTCGACATGATGACACCGATCACTAAATTTGCATCGGGCGTTTTTTCTACTGAGCGGGTTGCCGATATGATTTCTATGGCTGCACGTGAGTGTTTTAATGGTGCCTATGGCCCATCTTATCTGGAAATTCCAAGAGATATTCTTGATCGTGAAATTCCAATCGAATCGGCGGTCATTCCAAAACCAGGTTCTTACCGTTCGTCGGTTAAATCGATTGGCGATCCTGCTGATATAGAAAAATTGGCCGATATTCTGGTTAAGGCAAAGCGCCCCGCGATTTTACTCGGTCAACAAGTTTGGGCTTCGCGCGGGCATAATGAAGCGATCAGTTTTGTTCGTTCACTCGATATTCCCGCCTACATGAATGGTGCGAGCCGTGGCATGTTGCCTCAAGGCGACCCACATCACTTCGATCGAACTCGAAGCGATGCTTTCAAAAATGCGGATGTCATACTCATTGTAGGGACACCATTCGATTTTAGAATGGGTTACGGCAAACGCATATCTAAAGATGCGACATTGGTTCAAATAGACCAAAGTTATGCAACCGTAGGAAAAAATCGAGATATAAGTCTCGGCATTGCCGGGGATCCTGGCGCTATTCTGGCTGCGGTTGAACAGGCGGCCTCTGCTCGCACCGATCAGGGTCAAAGACAGGAACGTCATAACTGGATGGCGGAACTGCGAAAAATCGAGGTGGCTAAACTAGAAAAGTTGATGCCTATGTTCACCACTGATCAGAATCCGATTCACCCCTATCGTCTTGCCTATGAAATCAATGAATTCTTAGGGGAAAACAGCATTTATATTGGTGATGGTGGCGATATCGTCACGATTTCTGCCCAAGCCGTTAGGCCGCGTAACCCCGGTCAGTGGATGGATCCGGGTGCACTGGGGTCGCTGGGTGTCGGAACCGGTTTTTCATTGGCCGCTAAACTGGCTAACCCCGAAAAAGAGGTTGTGTGCCTTTACGGTGATGGCGCATTTGGGATGACTTCTTTCGATATGGAAACAGCCCAACGTTTCGGTGCGCCATATCTTGCGGTCATTGGTAATAATTCTGCAATGAATCAAATTCGCTATGGTCAGCTTGCAAAATATGGTCAGGAACGTGGAGACATCGGTAACAAATTAGGCGATATACCCTTTTCGAAGTTTGGTGAAATGATCGGAGGTTACGGTGAAGAAGTGCATCAAGCAAAAGACATCCAGCCTGCAATGCAGAGAGCTCGTGAAGCAATCGCGGCGACTGGTAAATGCGCAGTGGTTAATGTTTGGGTCGATCCAAACGAGTATGCACCCGGCACCAAAGCGCAAACTATGTATAAGTAGAGCGCTACAAAAAAACTAAGCGTTGTTGCTGGCGTTAGCAATAACGTATTCCACACAGTCAATTTATAATAGAGGTTAATTAATGTCTAAAGCACTAGACGGAGTCAGAATACTCGATTTTACCCACGTCCAATCTGGGCCAACTTGCACCCAATTACTCGCGTGGATGGGTGCCGATGTAATCAAAGTCGAACGCCCCGGCGTTGGTGATGCAACACGAAAGCAATTGGTCGATGTGGAAGGTGCAGATAGTTTGTATTTCACGATGCTCAACCACAACAAACGTTCTTTAACATTAAATTCCAAGAACGAAACAGGCAAGGAAGTTTTGGAACGCCTGATTAAAAAATGTGATGTGCTAGTTGAGAATTTTGCGCCAGGTGCACTCGATAGAATGGGATTTAGCTGGGAGCGTATTCAAGAGCTTAATCCGAAGATGATCATGGCTTCGGTTAAGGGTTTTGGTCCAGGCCCTTTCGAAGATTGTAAGGTTTATGAAAACGTCGCTCAATGTGCGGGTGGCTCGGCTTCAACCACCGGTTTTCGCGATGGACCACCAGTGGTTACCGGTGCTCAAATTGGTGATTCAGGCACGGGCTTGCATTTGGCGTTAGGCATTACCGGCGCATTGTTGCAACGGGCGAATACCGGAAGAGGGCAGCGAGTATTGGCGCCGATGCAAGATTCGGTGCTCAATTTATGCCGTGTAAAACTACGTGATCAACAACGTTTAGATGCTGGGCCACTGAAAGAATATTCACAGTACGGTGAAAATGTTGAATTTGGCGATTCAACACCTAGAGCCGGAAATGATTCTGGGGGTGGCCAGCCGGGTCGAATTCTCAAATGTAAAGGTTGGGAGACAGATCCGAATGCCTACACTTATTTCATCACTCAGGCCGCCGTCTGGCAGAAAATTTGTGACGTCATCGGAAAGCCGGACTGGAAGGAAAACCCCGATTATGCAACGCCACCCGCTAGGTTACAGCGGCTTAATGAAATTTTTGGTGAGATCGAACAATGGACCATGACCAAAACAAAATTTGAGGTGATGGAACTTTGTAATCCGCATGATATTCCAGTCGGCCCGATTCTTTCGATGAAGGAAATTTCAGAAGATCTTTCGCTGCGCGAAACAGGCACCATTGTTGAAGTTGATCACCCTGAACGAGGCAAGTACCTAACCGTGGGTTGCCCGATAAAATTTTCTGATTCTGCGGTTGAAGTGACTCGTTCACCGTTACTCGGCGAGCACACTGATGAAATCTTATCTGAAGTGTTAGATTACGATTCCGACGAAATTGCTGCGATTAAAGCGTCTGGCGCGGTTTAGGCTAGAACTGAATAGGCTAGAACCGAATAAGCTAGAACCGAATA
>CBDTWQ010000170.1:0-4799 GCA_965364115.1 uncultured Gammaproteobacteria bacterium
TTCAGCCAACCCTTTTTTTTGCGCAACTCGCCGGCACGATCTAGCAACATATCACAGTAATAAATCATCAGAAAATGCCTATCAAAACGTTCAAGAGTTACTGATTATAGAAGCAAAGGTTTTTCGACTTTTGAGATATCAATCGCTAAATTCATCATCAACTAGTTCGTATCCGCAAAGGTCCTCAACGATCGAATGATAGTCAATGCTGAACCAGTCTCTGAACATCGAGAAGGTCCGATTCTTCGGCCACTTGGAATCATCATCCTGCCAATTTGCTAGTTCGGCATCGAAGATGATATCGAAACACTCCGACAAAATTTTCATCGCTTCAAGATCATCTTCGTAATCCGGCACCAAATACACGGTGCGATCGTCTCCGTCAGATGAAGGCATCAACTTTGAAGCGTCGTTGAATGGGGCTGCCCAATCCAGATATGGTTGCTTAGGTCTGACTATGACTGAACTACGGTTAAGCATTTTTTGGTCCTTGATTTATAATATTACGCCATCGCTGCGAAGCTGATTTTGTTGTTCAAGATCAACCTCCAACAGATCGGTCAAAACTTCTGTGGTGTCTCGGCCCAGCTCGCAACCAGGCCAGCGGGTTTTACCGGGTGTTCTAGAAAGCCGAGGCAATATAGCTGGGATTTTGAGCGGCTGACCATCGATTTCGACCGTTTCGAACAGCCCCCGATGATTAAAATGCTCATCGGCCATCAGTTCCTCAACGTTGTAGATTGGCCCGGCCGGCACTCTTGCCTGATCTAATTGCATCAGTAGCCAGTCGGCATCATTAGCTGCACACCAGTCTGACAGCGCTTGATCGATTTCTGTTTGATGTTCCACTCGGCCAGGGTTATTCGCAAATCTCGGATCAGAGGCCATATCCGAACGCCCGACTGCGACCATTAATCGCTTAAATATTGAATCACCATTACCACCAATGACGATATACTTTTGGTTTCGACATCGATAGGTGTTGGTCGGCACAATTCCGGTTACAGTGCTGCCCGAGGGCTCACGGATCACGCCTGCTCCGTCAAATTCAGGTACCACAGCCTCCATTAAATTAAACATTGACTCCACCAACGCCACATCAACCACTTGCCCTTTCCCACTGTTACGTTTTTCAAGCAAGGCCATCGTAATGCCTAGCGCAGCATGAATCCCGGAGATGGTATCCCCGATACTAAGATTCGGTCGCACCGGCGGCTCGCCTAAATGGCCGTTAACGTAACGAAAGCCGCTCATGCCTTCACAAACAGACGCAAAACCGGGCTTGTTGGCATAAGGTCCAGTTTGCCCAAAACCTGATATCCGGGCATAAACTAATCCTGGATTAGACTGCTTGAAATCATCCGGGCCGAGACCCCACTGTTCAACAACACCCGGTCGGAAGTTCTCAATCACAACATCCGCTTTGTCGATTAGCCGCTTGGCCAATGCGACACCTTGAGTCGATTTCAAGTCGAGGGTGACCGATTTTTTGTTGCGCGCCAATGAACGCCACCACAATGAGGTGTCGCCCTGCATTTGCCGCCAGCGGCGAATCGGATCGCCGCCTGCCGGAGATTCGACCTTGATCACCTCAGCGCCGAAATAACCCAACATGCAACCGGCGAAAGGGCCGGCCAATAGCTGGCCTAATTCAACCACTCGATATCCGCGCAAAGGCCCCGAAACCGGAGAGTCAGTTGGTTTACTCATACAAACGTATTATGAAGACAGATTTATTTTGCAGCAACCGAGAAAGCCCCTGAGGCTGCGTTTAAGACGCGGCTAGATTGAAGCTTGAAGTATCAGGAGGTGGACGTTTTGGTTGAGCCACTCAAATCAGCACCAACCTCAGCCATCTGGATCTGGTCAATATTAATTTTGGGTGCTTCGGGATCCTTGTATGCATGTTTCATATCACTGCCTAGTGGCGCCATATCGACTGCTAACGGGCTAATTTGATCTCCGCGAATGCCCAGCGGATCCAACTGTGGTGGCGCTGTTTGGCCAACACCGGCCGAAGACCTCGCTTGCCTTTGGATAGGCGAACGTTTGACCGGTTTGACGGGTCTGGCACCTGACGAAGCTGAACTAGTGGGCGAAGTCGAATTAGTGGGCGAAGTTGAGTTAGTCGGCGAGGTTGGCCTAGCCGCCGTGGTTGACTTGTTCGGCGATACAGCCGCATTCTTTTCGGCAGCTGCAACCAGCTTCACTTCACAAACCGCACCGGCTTGTTCCATTACTGCTTTATATTTAATCGCGGTGGCTCGATTGATATTTTTCTTGATTACAATTCGATTACCTGAGAACAACTGCTTTAGCATGACCTCATTGGCGCTAAACATTTTAGCTAATTTTGCGCGCACCTGTGCCGCGTCACTCGTAGGCTGAATTTTGCCTGAAAATGAAACTTCGAATAATGCTTCAACCATGTCATGATTCCCAATGCCACTGTCTTATACTATAGATCAAATTATGACCAGAATGACGGAAATCACTCGACTGAAGCCTCAAGGACAAATGAACGTATTGTCCCAATTTGAAGTCAACCAACTGAAGCGAGGCAGTCTGGACGAAAGTTTGTACAACATATTTCGACAATGTTCGCTGGCTGTTTTAAACGTCGACAGCCAAACCGACGATGCTCGTGCAGTGCTTGAACAGCACCAAGATTTTGAAATTCGGGTGGTTCAGCAAGAACGCGGGATCAAACTAGAAATTGAAAACGCGCCAGAAAGCGCGTTCGTCGACAATACCATCATTAAAGGCATTCAGGAGCAATTATTCTCAGTCTTGCGCGATATCTCCTACGTCAGAAATAAAATAGATACCGATCAATTATTCAATCTCGAAACCACCGCAGGCATCACCAATGCAGTGTTTCAGATTTTGCGCAACGCGCGAGTGCTATTGCCGGACAATGAGCCCAATTTAGTCGTCTGCTGGGGCGGCCATTCGATTGCCCGACGTGAATATGAATATTGCAAAGAAGTCGGTTATCAATTGGGTTTGCGTGGTCTCGACATCTGCACCGGCTGTGGCCCTGGGGCCATGAAAGCGCCGATGAAGGGCGCTGCTATCGGCCACAACAAACAGCGCATCCGCTCAGGACGCTATGTGGGTTTCACCGAACCCGGCATTATCGCGGCCGAATCTCCCAACCCGATCGTCAACGAATTGGTAATCTTGCCTGACATCGAGAAACGACTCGAAGCATTTGTTCGAACTGGCCATGGTATCGTGGTTTTTCCGGGTGGCGTTGGCACGGCCGAAGAGATTCTTTATATACTTGGCATCCTGTTGCACCCTGACAATCAAACAATACCTTTTCCATTGATCCTGAGCGGCCCACCTGGGTCCGAGGACTACTTTGCGCAAATCGATGACTTCATCAAGTTAACTTTGGGTCGCCAAGCGCAAGATTATTACAGCATTATTATTGACGATCCCGTCAAGGTTGCTCGAGAAATGTCAGCTGGTTTGGAATCGGTGCGTAACTTTCGCAAAGCGCGAGCAGACGCTTATTACTTTAACTGGATACTAACGATTGACCCTTCCTTTCAGCACCCCTTTGTGCCGACCCATGAAAATGTAGCCAAACTCAATCTAAATCGAGATCAAAGCCCACATTTGCTGGCGGCGGAATTACGCCGGGCTTTCTCCGCGATTGTTTCAGGTAATGTCAAAGAAGATGGGATTCGCGCGATTGAAAAACACGGCCCTTTCGAAATTCAAGGTGAGGCTGAAGTGATGCACGCGCTTGACGCTCTGCTCGAAGCTTTCGTCGAACAGGATCGGATGAAAATACCGGGCACCCGTTATAGCCCTTGCTATTCACTGTGCAAGCCATAACAATTCGTGACTTTAAAGACTTGGGTCAATTCAACATGAGCTGCATCAAATCCATAGCCATCAAAAACCGCTCTCGTGTTGCAATGCAAGTGATCGAGAGTGCTCAAGTCACCGTTGCCAAGGGTATTGAGGGTGACTTTAGAGGCACTCAAAAAGGTCGTCAGATCACTATTCTCAGTCAAACCACCTGGGACAAAGTCTGCCAAGAAATGAGTGCAGAATTACCCTGGACTATACGGCGAGCCAATCTATTGGTCGATGGCGTAGAGTTTGATTCATCTTGGCTTGGCAGTCACGTTCGGATCGGCGAGGTTGAGTTAAAGGTTGATCAAGAAACCGTCCCCTGCTCTTACATGGACGCCCAGCACCAGGGTTTGACCGCTGCGTTAGAGCCCGCTTGGCGCGGTGGAATTTGTTGCAATGTGATCAAGGGCGGTGATATTAAAGTCGGCGACTCAGTGGAACTAGTTCGACCTGAATCTTAAGCTAACTGGGTAATGGCCCTAGCCGGTAATGCCGGTCTCGCAGAGTAACTGGTCACAGTGACCTAGTTTAGTTCGTGAAACACACTCATCTCGTTTTCAATCCACCCATTTTTTATTGCATTGGCATCGGGCGCGATGAGTTGTGAGCGAAGCGTTTCAGGTGACTGCAGTTCTAAATCACGAGTGAACTCAATCCCTAAGTTGCAAAGGCCTTAGGCTTGCTTAAAAAAAGACATTTTGACACGCTATTAACGCTAGGAATTATCGTTCCCTAGCGTCGTAACTTAACCATCGATCATAATTTTACTCAGAAGGGACTTTAACCACCGCCCTGCCACGAATTTTACCGGCCAAAATGTCGCTCGCTGCCTGTGGCAATTCGGTAAATTCGAGATCAAAAGACAGCTTGTCGAGCAAATCTAAATCAAGATCAGTTGCTAGGCGCTGCCATGCAATATTACGCTT
>CBDTWQ010000171.1:0-4788 GCA_965364115.1 uncultured Gammaproteobacteria bacterium
GCTTTATCTGCTAACCTGAGAAATTAGGGGAATTTTGGTTCGTAAGTTTACTCAGGGGAACTGACATGAAAAACACTTTGCTAGCGACGCTAGTTGGACTTTTGGCATTCGCGGGGACCAGCTCCGCACATCAGGAACGATTGTTCGATGCTGGAAAATCAGCATACTTTAAGCAACTGGCGGATTCTGCCGAAAACCGTATTTCAAAGCGCGGCAAGCATTCCAAAACCGAAGCGAAGTGCGAAGGGGGTTTCGCCGCTGGTTTATACCCTTGTAAAAATATTGATTTGCTCAGTCACATCGACATTGATGCGCTGGGTGTCAGCTTTGTCAATGACATCTGGGGTTGGACCGATCGCAAAAAGCGCAGAGAATACGTGCTGCTTGGCGCCGTCGAGGGCACAATTGTTATCGATGTCACTAAACCCACAAAGCCGGTCGTTCTCGGCATGCTGCCTAGCGCTTCCAACCTCGACAATCCATTCTGGCGCGACATTAAGGTCTATAAAGGCCACGCTTTCATCGTATCCGAACATACTGACCACGGTATGCAGGTGCTCGATTTACGACAGTTGCACAAGATAAAGCGTAAAGAGGCCCCGGTGGTGTTGCAAGCGGCAGCTCAATACGACGGTTTTTCCAGCGCTCACAATATCGCAATCAACGAAAAATCAGGCTACGCTTATGTGGTCGGCACAGATACCTGCCTCGGTGGCATCGAAGTCGTCGATATTAGCAAACCAGCTGATCCAAAAGAGTCTGCTTGCTTCGATCAACATGGCTACGTGCATGATACTCAATGCGTAAACTACAAGGGTTCAGACAAGCGATTCCGCAATCGAGAAATTTGTTTCAATTCCTCGGCGAACCTCGGTGCACCTTATTCAAATTCACTTAGCATTGTCGACGTCACCGATAAGTCAAAAATTATCGCCCTCGCCAATGTCGAGTATGGTGCTGGATATGGATATAGTCACCAGGGTTGGTTGACCCCGGATCAAAAGCACTATATCCATGGCGATGAGCTCGATGAATATTTCGGTTCGGTAACCACCACAACTACTCGGGTGTGGAACGTCGAAAACCTTACCGATCCGCAGATCAGTGCTGTGACGACCAACGACATGACGTCGATCGATCACAATTTGTATACGCGGGACAATCTGAGTTACGCGTCTAACTATACGACGGGACTGCGCATCTTTGATATCAAAGACATTGCGAAGGGCGAGTATCGTGAAGTTGCCTACTTTGATGTTTATCCCGAGAATGACAATGCTTCCTTTGAGGGAGGCACTTGGAGCAACTACGCCTACTTCAAAAAGAAAGGTTTGGTCGCGGTCAGTAGCATGGACCGTGGTCTTTTTCTTTTGAAGACCAAAATCAAGAAGGAAAAGAAGTCGAAAAAGAAGTCGAAAAAGTAATTTGGATCAAAATCCGAGATACCGTTTCTTGAAATCAATTGCGGGGCCTTGGCGCTCCGCATTTTTTTGTCTATTGAGATCTCGCAATTTAAAACTAATGGCTCGTTTATTCCTAGTAATATCTCTAATCTTGGGGTCAGGGGCGGCCGTCGCTCAAGCGACGATAGATCCTCATGGGTTCTACCGCAGTTGGTTCGAGTTGAACAAGCGCTACAACAATAATGAAGTGGTGCTCAATAAACGAGGACTGGAATCGAATACTGACACTCTACGTAAAAAGCTGTCTACCGCCGGTTTATATCTCGTCTCGATCGAGCCAATGCCTAGTCAAAATGACGACACGGTCGAAGGGAATATACCGTTCAATCAAATTCATACTTGGCGCTTGCAACTCAAGATGCAGGTGGAAGGTCTTTCTCCACAACCGCAAGTTGCGTTTTTTGGCGGCATGCCGCTGCACAATCACGGTTTTCCCACTCAGCCAAACGTTGCAGCCACTGCTGAACCGGGCGTTTATCGACTATCTGGGGTGAAGTTTAGTATGCCCGGCTGGTGGCAATTTGCGCTCGCGATAAAAACCAAGCAGCAAACGGATACTGTGCGCTTCAATCTGGTTATCCAATCTCGTTAGCCGGTTGTATCCTCGCTCTGACTCTCGTCTTTTTTGTCAAGTTTCTGCGATATCTCATTTGCAAACCTGTTACACAGAAAGCATCATAGTCCGCATGTTATGGACACCGAAAAGACGGTTGGCATTGTTCATCGTGGTCGCTTGCAGCGCCATTTTGAGTTGCGCGTCGCTAACCAACTCGGAATTGCCTTGGTCGAAGGCAGAACTCGCCTTATTACAGAGCCTTTGGCTTGAAGATTTGCCACCCCACCAGGGTGATCTGTCCAATCGCTACGTAAACGATCCACGAGCAATCGATTTAGGCAAAAATCTATTTTTTGATAAGCGCCTTAGTGCTAACGGTAAAATATCCTGCGCTACCTGCCATCAACCCGAACTCTATTTCACCGACGGGCTGCAACGCTCACGCGGTATCTCGGAGGTTAAACGCAATGCCAGCAGTTTACTCGGCACCGCGTATAGCCCGTGGTTATATTGGGATGGGCGCCGCGACAGCCATTGGGCACAAGCGTTAGTGCCATTGGAAACACCCGCTGAACATGGTTTAGATCGTAAGCAGGCGCTGCGAGTGATTTTTGAAGACCCCGACTACCTGCTGCAATATCGCGCTATCTTTAACCTCGAGCCGAATCCGAATTTACTCTCAGAAGATCATATCAATAGAAACTTTGCGAATATTGGTAAATCTATCGCGGCATTCGAAAGTCGTTTGATGCCTACCCCATCTCGATTCGACCACTATGTTGCCGAATTATTGGGAGGCCCACTTCAGGAGCAGCCGTTTGATAGCGAAGAAATCAACGGTTTAAAACTATTTATCAGCGATCAAGCACAGTGCACTCGATGCCACAATGGCCCATTATTCAGCAATTTTGGCTTTCACAACATCGGCTTGGTCGAACTCAAACGCGGGGTTACCAAATACGATTTTGGTCGAATACAGGGAATCGATTCGGTGTTGCAAGACCCTTTTAATTGCCTTGGTGAGTACAGCGATGCAACGACCAACGATTGTAAAGAACTTGAATTCATCAAAACTAAAGGCGTTGAATTGGTTGGGGCTTTTAAGGTACCGGGGTTGCGTAACGTTGCCATGACCGCACCCTATATGCACGACGGCCGTTTCAATAGTTTGAACGAGGTTATCGCACATTACCGGGAGGCACCAACAGGGCGCGCAGGACACCAGGAGTTGAACCCTATTTCACTGGATGCAGCACAAGCTAGCCAGCTGATTGCCTTCCTGAAAACCTTGACAGGGGCCACACCGCACACCGATCATTACTGAAGTTCCCGATCGACCAATTTTACGCAGAGGAGCATAAGACCATGAATCAGAGAAAACGATACGCTTGTTCGGCTCTTATACTGCTGGCCAGTTCTAGCCTGGCAGTTGCCGCCGATCGCAAACTTGATTACAAGCAGATGTTACAGAATGAAGCCTTTGAAGCGATTGCCGCACAATCTGGCAATGCAAATGCGCCCGAAACCGCTGAACAGGCCGACTGGTTTGGTCAGACCGGGTTAGCTGAATCAGTCGAACGAGCGTTACCGCGACACCTGCGCCAGCGTTTGGGGCAATTCCTCACCCAGAAAAATTCACTAAAAGCCCAAGATCTAGAGTATTTGGGGGTGCAGGAAATCGATCTAATCCGGCTGCATTCGTGGTCGTTGCCCAGCGCTCATTTTAAGCAAAGATACGTCTACCTATATCTCAACGATAACGGGAAGACTCACATCGGTTTGGGTCACTCGCCCATCTTAGACTAGGCAATGCAATTAAATTCCGGACCGAAGCAACCGCCTTCTATCTCAGCATTATCCGCGGTTTCGATCAGTATAACTGGTGCCGAGCTGCCCATATTCGGAGTGTGTTTCCCATACTTTCAGATAACAATCAGCTAAATCGAAGTAGTTGATCCAGCCACTTTAAAAACTACGTCGATAATCGTTCGACCCTTCGATCTGTCCAAGGTATTAATCCTGGCATTTGACTACTTCGACCTCGGCTGATTTCTGCTTATTCACTGCACTGGTTACCCAGCAAAGTGCAATCGGTTTCATCTCATTCGCTCAAACAGGTCGATGATGCGTGGATGCCTGTGCTTTTGTTCAACCAGTAGTCTTGCTGGTTTGCTCCCGATGCCTGGTTAAGCAGGGCCAGGGATGCCTCACCACCCTGGATAAAAACACAAGGCCTTAGTGCGCAATCGCTACGTTTACCGTCGCTCATTAGATTAGAGCTTCGCATTGTTTGGTACACTTACCCTGAATTTCGGCCTCATATGTAAGTTCTGTTCGTCAACTCGTAGCTTTGTTAATGGCTTGTCCCCCAGGAATGGAGGTAATGCTAATTCAGCAGGAAAAAATATCTGACCTTAAGACCGCCCCTCGAGGTTTAACCCCTTGCCAAGCTCTAGTAGTTATCGTTAAATTACTCCATGACGATGACCTTTCCATAGGGAACTTTCAACCCGCAAATTTATGACCAGACCCGGCGCCCTTCGGCCTTGCAGTCGGATCAGCATATCGCCACTCGATCTGGTTACCACTGAAAGGCCTCGTTACGTGCAAGCCCAGAATATTCAGAGTATTCAGAGTATTAAACTAAAGGAGACAATTGAATGAGTGATACGCTTTTGATCTTAGGATGCTTGATATTTATATTGTTGGGAGCCCTTCATTGGCATGGAGTTGCCTTTACAAATAAATTTGAACCGAAGGACAATTCAC
>CBDTWQ010000172.1:0-4751 GCA_965364115.1 uncultured Gammaproteobacteria bacterium
AGCGCAGCAACGATGCCAATTTCAACCAGTAATTCAGGTCTTGCCAAGCGAGCTTCGATGCAGGCGCGTGCGGGTGCATGGCCTTCCGGCACCCAGTTATCCCAGACTTCGTTCATCG
The DNA here is from genome assembly GCA_965364115.1 of uncultured Gammaproteobacteria bacterium. Taxonomy (GTDB): domain Bacteria; phylum Pseudomonadota; class Gammaproteobacteria. Next base: position 119 of record CBDTWQ010000172.1, read on the forward strand.
GTGCAAAGTGGCCGATGCTGGCAACCCAGATCTGCGCACTCAAAATTTTAGTGTTGTCTGATCCCGCTTGGGCGAGGAGATCGTCGATATTGCTCAGAACCTGTCGGGTTTGCTCTTTGATATCAGCATTGGCATCGTCCGCCACCTGGCCGCACAGATAGATGGTTTCGCCGTGAATCACGATTTTACTCATGCGCTTTTGAGTGAGTTGTCGGGTAATCGACATAATTAAGCTCCTTAATAGTTGATTAGTCTCTAGTCATTCTTGCTGAATGATTAGAGATGGAATAATTAAAACAGAATTTTTAGCCATTTCTTCCTTCGAAACGGCGGGGTTTTGCTTACGACTATGATGCGCTCACAGTATCGCAGAAACCTTTGATGGAATAGGTCTTTATCAACGATCAACGATCACAACTTGCCGCGGATAGCGCGTGATGTATTCCGTACCATCGTCAGTAACAACCACCGAGTCGCCGATGCGGCCGCCGAGCTTGCCATCGATGCTGATGCCGCCATCGACGGCAAAGGTCATGCCTGCTTGCAGTATGGTTTTATCACCTTGCTTGAGTTCGGGCGATTCGAGATAGGCCATGCCGATAGAGCGCCCGACTCGATAACCGGTTTGGTAACCTCGGTCTTGGTAGACCGCATTGGCTGCTTCGGCAATCGATTCAGCAGTGACACCGGGGCGCATCGCCGCAATCGCAGCTTGCTGTGCATCGATCGCGGTTTGTTGAACGACTGCTGCCTCGTCGGTGAGTTTTTTAATAAAGAACATGCGGTCAAAGCCGAGCTTATATTGTTTGAATTGAGCCATGTTGCAAAAACAGAAATATACCGGGTCGCCGACTTCAAGTTTCTTGACGCTAGCTCGACGGTGAACCATCGATGTGTCTCGCCCCGATTGCATGATCTGAAGGTTATGGATCATCGGTGAAATAAAAGCTTCCCAGCCCTTGGCGGTCAGAAATCCGGCGGCTTTGCGGGTGCCCGCATCAATCACCGCGAGTGCCGCTTCATACTCCGGGCGGCCTTCACCCAATGCGTTTTCAGCCGCCTGCATCATCGCGGTCGCCACTTCGCCTGCCTGCATCATGACCTCGATCTCGGCGGCTGATTTGATCATTCGCATGTCGCCCAATGGTGCTGAAATGTCATTCAACCGCAGCTCAGGCCTATGGTCGTCGAACCAGTTCCGCACGATTGGCGGCATCGCGTTCAGCTCGACGCCGATTCCGTTGGGCTGTTGACCAATGGCCTTATCGAGCACGTTTTCCCATCGATTAGCCCCTGAGTCTTCCCAGGTCAGGATATCTTCAACCCAAGTCATCGCACCCACCATTTCGCTCTCCATCAGAGGCGTAATGACTTGCGGTGCACCGGTCGGGCGAACTAAGAGGAATGTGGGCCGACCAAATTCGACCGATAAGTAACCCCAAAAGCCAGCCAGATAAGCGATTGAACTCTCGTCAGTTATAAGGGCTAGTTCGATTCCGGCATCTTTTAAGTGGGCCTGAAATATCGCGGTGCGTTGGCGGGCTTGTTCGAGCATATCGAGTGCCTTTAGTTAGATGATTTTGGCGCCAATTTTGCCATCCGATAGGGTCAATTCGACATGGTCATTGGGGGCAAGTTGCGCAACCGAGGTGACCAAGCGGTTCTTTTTGCTAAGGGTAGCAAACCCGCGTCCTAGCGTTTTTAGCGGGCTCAAAGTGTCCAAGGCTCGGGCCTGCAAAGACAGTTGATGATTGGCCAATAGTAAGCGCTGACGGACCGCGGTTTGTTGATGTTCGAGCAAACGGCTGACGCGCTCACGTTGTTGCGTGATCGTGAATTTCGGGTTGAGCTGCTTGAGCTTAGATTGACAAATTTCGAGCCGGTGGCCAACGCCACTCGATTGTGCACGCCAGCGTTCCAGCAGCGAGCCGCTAGCGTGTTTTAAGCGGAGTTTCAATTCGGCGAACTGGCGGGTAGGGTGTTGCTGATCGAGCCCTTTGCGCAGATAGCGTAAACGGTCGTTGGCTTGGGTTAAACGTGAATTCAATTGGCCCCAAAGGCGGGCGACTTGATTGTCAATATTTTGCATTAGCTCTGTGATATCGGGTGTTATCGATTCAGCCGCTACCGACGGCGTTGGTGCGCGCAGATCAGCCACGAAATCGGCAATCGTAAAGTCAATTTCGTGGCCCACTCCCGAAACAATGGGGATAGGGAAGGCCGCGATCTCGCGGGCCAAGGCTTCGTCATTGAAACACCACAAATCCTCGAGTGAACCGCCGCCGCGCACCAGCAAAACGACATCACATTCATTATGCGAAACCACCTGCTGCAACGCTTTCCGAATCGCCGCTGCGGCGGCCTCGCCTTGCACAGGGGTTGGATAAATCACGATCGGAATGTGCGGTGCGCGCCGCTCGATAACCGATAAAACGTCTCGGATTGCGGCTGTGGTGGTCGAGGTCACTACGGCTATTTTGCGCGGATGCTGCGGAATTGGCTTCTTGGTTGACGGGTCGAACAGGCCTTCATCGCTAAGGCGTTTTTTGAGCTGCTCATAGCGACGCATTAATTCGCCGACGCCGACGTCTTCAAGGTGATCGACCACCAGTTGGTATTCACCGCGAGCTTCGTACAAAGTGACCTGAGCTCTTATCAACACCTGCTGGCCATTTTGCGGACGAAAGCTAACCCGAGCGTTTCGACCTTTAAACATCGCCGCGCGACACTGCGCCTTTTTGTCTTTGAGTGTGAAGTACCAGTGGCCTGAAGCAGGGCTCGCAAAGTTCGATATCTCGCCTTCGAGCCAAATAGTGCCAATGCCCTGACTCAGCATCGTTTTGACTTCGAAGTTGAGCGCCGAAACCGACCAGATTGATTCGTTATTAGGTTGCGATGGCTTCATTCTAAATCAGCAAATTCGAGAGACACCCAGTCTAACCGCCAACCCCACCTTCCCGCAAAAAAAATCAACAGGCCAGCGATTGAAAATGTTAATCAATCGCCACAAACACCTTGAATTTTAGTCGTAGGTATAGAACCCGCGGCCACTCTTGCGGCCAAGGTATCCGGCGTCGACCATTTGCTGCCAGATCGGACAAGGGCGATATTTAGAATCGCCAAAGCCCTCGTGCAATACTTTAATCACCGACAGGCAAGTGTCTAAACCAATCAAATCGGCCAACATTAACGGCCCCATGGGATGCGCCATGCCGAGTTTCATGATTTCATCGATGCCCTCGGCAGTCGCCAGCCCTTCGTACAAGACGAAAGCGGCCTCGTTGATCATCGGAATGATAATCCGATTGGCGACGAAGCCAGGGCTGTCTTTAGCCTCGACCGGCACCTTTCCAATCGTTTCAGAAAGCGCGTGCACCACCTGGTAGGTGGCATCTGAAGTTTGCAATGCACGAATCAGTTCAACCAAAGGCATCATCGGCACGGGGTTAAAAAAGTGCATACCGATCACTTGATGATCGCGCTGGGTGGCGCCCGCAATTCGAGTCAATGAAATTGACGAAGTGTTGCTCGCCAAAATAGTGTTAGCAGGGCAGATATTGTCTAGTTGTTCAAAAATGCTGAGCTTGAGAGCCTCGTTCTCAGTCGCCGCTTCGATCACCAAATCGACCTCAGCCATCGTCGCTAACTCAGTTGTGGTCCGGATTTTAGCCATTGCCGAAGCTTTGTCGTCCGCACTGATTTTATCTTTTTTGATCATTCGGTCGAAGCTGTTGGCAATCGTTTGCAGCCCACTTTCAACCTGTGCCGCAGCAATGTCTTGCATGACCACCTCAATGCCTGCGGCTGCGCAGACTTGAGCGATGCCATTACCCATGGTGCCAGCGCCAACAACGCCCACTTTTTTAATAGACATGTAATTTTCCTCTAATAAGTTTCAACTTTGGCCGAGCGCTCAATCTAGCTGACACTGGACTATTGCCGTCGCACTTTAAGGATTTCAGTGCCGGGGCGCAATAAGGAAACCTTGCCGTTGAACAGTGGTTAAAAGCTGAGGGCGGGATAGGCTTTTAGATTTAGACAGTTTGGGGTTTGAAATAGGTCAGTCATTCGGCGGTTGAGTCTCTAGGCCTTATTGGCCATCACAAGGAACCTAAAGGGAAATTCGCTTTGTTCCTCAAAGCAAGTGGCCTTGATTTCCGCTGATTTAGTAGGCAGATAGCTGATTTAAAGCCAAACGTTAACTTCGCCAATTATTGCGATAAAGCTGATAAATCGAACGAATCGTAGGAGTCATTTAAAGGGCTGGATATATAGATTCATTGCATTTGTAAACAGTGGGTTATCTCTTTGGGCTGCGCCATTCGACAGTGAGAGGAATTCTGAAGAAATTAAAATCAAAGGCTAGATCCTAACAATTTTGTGGCAAAAGAGTTAAGGGTGGAGGAAAAAGAAATAACAAAATTTCGGAGAAGTCGAAACAGTGGAAACATACCCAGGTGGCTAGCGCTTTATTTGTGTCGAGAATTAAGTCAAGCAACGCTTAATAGAGATGACTAGCGGGTTTAGGAGGCAGCATGTCGCAGGTCTCAGTAGGCCGCTAACCAATTGGAACGCAATAAAAAATCGAGTATTCAAGGTTTGTAAAAGCGGTTATATCGATGATTGACCTCTA
>CBDTWQ010000173.1:0-4749 GCA_965364115.1 uncultured Gammaproteobacteria bacterium
GCGAAAATTGCGAGCAACGCGGTCCAGGCTTTGAAACTGCCTCTTTTTTCGGTAATCGCCAACGAATGCATCAATGCGGTGCCGACTAGCCACGGCATGAACGAGGCATTTTCAACCGGGTCCCAGAACCACCAACCGCCCCAGCCGAGTTCATAGTAGGCCCACCAACTGCCCAGCGCGATGCCGATAGTCAAAAATAGCCAGGCCACGTTAGTCCAGGGCCGCGACCACCGAGCCCACGCGGAGTCTACTTGGCCAGTTAACAATGCGGCAATCGCAAAGGCAAAGGCAACTGAAAATCCAACATAACCGATGTAGAGCATCGGTGGATGAATCGCCAGCCCGACGTCTTGCAACAATGGATTCAAATCGCCCCCCTGGGCTGCCGCCGGAAACAACCGCTCAAAGGGATTCGAAGTCAAAATAATGAATAGCAAAAAGCCGCAGCTGACAAAACCCAAAACACCCAACACCCGGGCGCGCATGACGGCCGGCACGTTCGGACTGAAAATTGCGACTGCAGCGGTCCATATTGCGAGCACCAATGACCAAAGCAACAATGACCCTTCGTGGGCGGCCCAAACGCCTGAGATACGATAAATTAACGGCAGTTCGGTGTTAGAGTTGCGAGCCACATAGAGCACCGAAAAATCGTGCGAGAGAAATGCCCAGGTGAGACAGGCATAAGCCACAGCGATAAATAACAGTTGCGCCAAAGTGGCTGGCACCGCGACCGCGACCCATCGCTGCACCCCAAGCGTCGCGCCGGCGAGTGGCAGCACGGTTAGAGTCACCCCCACACAAAGCGCGATGATTAAGGCGAAATGTCCGATTTCAGGAATCACGGCTGAACCGTCTCGGAGGCTGAATGCATATCTGCTAGCTCGGGGGGCATATAGTTTTCGTCATGTTTGGCCAATACTTCTTCGGCAACAAATTCACCTTCGGGGTTTAAACTACCGTTGGCAATGATGCCCTGCCCTTCGCGAAACAAGTCGGGCAATATACCGACATAACTCACGGTCATACTCTGGCTGTTATCGGTCAGGTCGAACTTGATCGTAATCCCATCGTCCGGTCGATGCACGCTGCCCTCGACCACCATGCCGCCGACGCGGAACAGTTTTTCAGACGGTGCAGCACCCTCCGCGACTTCGCTTGGGGTGTAGAAAAACATGATGTTTTGATTGAGTGCTTTCAACGCGAAAGTGACGCCCGCGCCCACCCCTAACAACATCAAAGCGACTAACAAAAGGCGCTGCTGGCGAGCCGGCTTCATTCAGCTAATCGCCCTTTACGGCGCCTCAGAAAATTTAATTGATGTTTCAATTCACGCCGAGGCAAGTACCAATTGATCCACAACACCAACCCGGTAATCGCATAGCTCGGCCACACAAACCACGCGTATCCGCCCATTTGAAAAAATTCAACCACCTACAATTCCTCTACCCATCTGCTATTGCGTTCGCGGCGTAATAATTCTGCGCGACATTTCTGCAACACTGCCAGCAGATAGTAAACCTGGAAAGCCACCGCCATGATCAGAATTGGCACATACATGCTCGGCGGCATCGATGGTTTCTCGAATTTGGTCAGCGATGCGGCTTGATGCAATGAATGCCACCATTCGACCGAGTAATGAATGATCGGCACGTTGACCACCCCGACCAGCGCCAAAATGGCCACCGCACGCGAAGCCATGCGCTTGTCTTCAATCGCATTGTGCAAGCCAATCACACCCAAATAAAGAAACAGTAAAATCAGCTCGGAAGTCAAACGTGCATCCCAAACCCAAAAAGTGCCCCACATCGGCTTGCCCCAAAGCGCGCCGGTTATCAGCGCCAGAAAAGTAAAGCTGGCACCAATCGGAGCACTGCTAATCAACATCACTTCGGCGAGTTTCATTCGCCAAACGATCACGATCACACCGCAGACCGCCATCGTTATATAGATGAAAAGCGACATCCAAGCGGCCGGCACATGGACGAAAATAATTCGGTAGCTTTCACCCTGTTGATAATCGGTTGGAGCCTTGATTAGACCACCATATAATCCGAGCAACAGCAGCAGCACAAAGATGCCGCCAAGCCAAGGGATCCAGCGCCCGGCAATACGGTAAAAATGGGGTGGCGAAGCCAATTTATGAAACCAGAGAAACATTGTCATTCAATCAAGGTGATTCGACTAACTTGCCGACATTCGCAAAGCGGCCGCAGTGGCCCAGGGCGAAAGCGACATCGATAGCAGTAAAAAGGCCAATAACATATTCAATTGGGTCGATACCTCCAAACCCATCGCGGCGTTTTCAACCGCACTGGCAGCGAAGATTAAGATCGGCACATATAACGGCAGCACTAGCAGCGACAGAATAATACCACCTTTTCGCAGGCCAACCGTCAAAGCCACACCGATCGCTCCAATCAAGCTGAGCACCGGCGTGCCAATTAAAATGGTCAATAAAAGGGTGGGTTGAGCAGCCACTGGCATCCCCAACATTTCGGCCAACAAGGGCGCGACTAATAGCAGCGGCAAACCAGTGACTAGCCAATGGGCGCAAACTTTCGCTAGCACCAATAGCGACAATGGATGGGCACTCAACAGAATTTGCTCAAGTGAACCATCTTCAAAATCAGAGCGAAACATCGCCTCGAGCGACAGCATCGCAGCTAGCAGCGCGGCCACCCAAACGATGCCGGGGGCAATCCGCGACAGCAGATCAGGCGAGGCACCCAGCGCCAGAGGAAATAATGCAATCACTAAAACAAAGAATAGCAGAGGCATGGTGTATTCGGCTCGATTGCGGATCGCCAACAAACAATCGCGCCGCAACAAAAAAACAAACGCCTGCTGTAGTGATAAGCGTCGCTGCATGGTCACGACCCCAACTGCAAGCTAATGCGGTTCGAGGGCGATAGGTCGAACTGATGATGCGAGGTTAAAACGATGATGCCCTGCTGCTCTAAATGTGCTTCAAAACACTCGTTGAACAACCTCATGCTGGCTTGATCGAGTGAGGTAAATGGTTCGTCCAGTATCCATATCATCGACTCGGTTGCGAACAGTCTCGCAAGGCCAAGCCGACGCCGTTGACCCGCCGACAAATGGCCCGCCTCAATTTCGCCATATTCATAGAGATTCACTTGGCTCAAAACCTCATCAAGACTGATCGCCGATGGAATGCCCATGGCTCGGGCCAGCCGTAAATTCTCGATGCAGGATAGCTCGCGCTTGACCCCATCGTGATGCCCAACATAATTGACTTGCTCGCAATAGTCTCCGCCCAATTGATCAATTGGCTGGCCTCGCCAGCGCACTTCACCGGAATCCGCTTGTCGAAGCCCGGTCAAAATTCGTAATAAGCTGGTTTTTCCGCAACCATTGGGTCCTTCGACCACCAACATCTGTCCTGGTTCGAGCGTCACCTGCAAATCGGCAAATAACTGCCGATCGTTTCGGTTACAACCCAGTTTGCAGAGTTCGAGAGAGGTTGGTTGCGACATTAATCGTTGCGTCAAAAGCGAGCTGAGAGGTTAGCTTTGCAGATCGGTGCGATCAACCCATATTTATACTCTTTTTTTGCTCGCAGCTGAAACACAGTCGCTAACACTCGGCGCTTGAAATCGGCTATTGCTCGCGCTGCTGACGAAGAACTCAAAATAGAGTGGTTAAACTAGAGACCTTGGGACGAAACGGTTCATGGGTTGGGCGGGAATTTGTGACTGCGTTTTTCGGCTTCGATGAAGATACGTTTGATTTGAGGAAATTTCTGCTTGATCGTGCGATCAATTTCAGCGATGTCTTGCTCGACTTGATCCGAACCTATCGAACTTTTGAAATCAACGCTGATGTTGGCGAGAATAAAATCTGGCCCCATATGCATGGTCAGAATTTCATTGACGTGCACAATGTTGGATCGACCTTGCAGCGAATCACGAATACTCCGATTGACCGACTGATCGGCACTTTCACCGATCAATAGCCCCTTGGTTTCATAGGCCAGCCAAATCGAGGTGCCAACCAGGATGATGCCAATCATCACTGAAGCCAAGCCATCGAACAACAGTATGCCGGTGAGTTGGCTGAGCAATATGCCGAGGAAAGCGACCATCAAACCCAACATCGCGGCACTGTCTTCGAACAAAACCACAAAGACCGATGGATCTTTGGCTCGGCGAATCGCTTCAAAGTAACCCCAGCGCCCTTTCACCCGATTGAATTCGCGAAACGCGAATAACCAAGCCATGCCTTCAAAGACCATCGCTAAAGCCAACACGATATAGTTGATCATCGGGCTTTTGATCGGCATTGGGTGCTGAATTCTTCCAATCCCCTCGTAAATTGAAATGCCGCCGCCGAGCGCGAAAATCATAATCGCGACGATAAAGCTCCAAAAATAGATTTCTTTGCCATAGCCGAATGGGAACTCAGCATCGGCTGGCTTAGCCGCTCTTTTTAAGCCATACAACAGCAACAGTTGATTGCCCGTATCGACCAACGAGTGGATGCCTTCTGATAGCATCGCCGAGCTGCCTGTGATCGCGGCTGCAGCAAATTTAGTGACTGAAATTAAAGCATTACCGATCAACGCCGCAATGATCACTTTTTTGGAGCCCGATGCCATAATTAACCGCGTAAATACTCGTTTTTAGAATCGAACAAGGCGGCAGTGTAAAGCTTTGCCGGAATCATTTCGCCCAGAATCTCGATCTCGACGATTCGACCTTCGGCAACCAAATCAATCGGCAAAAA
>CBDTWQ010000174.1:0-4742 GCA_965364115.1 uncultured Gammaproteobacteria bacterium
TCCGAGGCTCGATTAGACCCTTGCGACGTTCTCGCCGTAATCTGATGAATCATATTCATCGTCTCATTTATCTTCGCGCTCTCGGTGGCCTGATCTCGGGTTGAATCGGATATCTCTAGAATTCTTTGCGCCAAATTCATCGATACTTTTTCAATTCGATCGAGTGCGCCACCCGCGTTCTCGGTTAATTTGGCCCCTTTGACAACGTTGGCCGTGCTCTGCTCCATCGAGACAGTCGCCTCGTTGGTGTCCGCTTGAATTGTTTTCACCAGCGCTTCGATCTGCTTGGTGGCATCGCCAGTTCGCTCAGCCAAACGCTGAACTTCATCGGCAACCACGGCAAAGCCACGGCCCGCTTCACCCGCAGTTGACGCCTGAATTGCTGCATTCAGCGCCAATATATTGGTCTGATCAGATATCTCAGTGATCAAATTGACGATATCTCCGATTTCCTGCGAAGATTCGCCCAGACGCTTGATTCGTTTTGAGGTCTCCTGAATTTGTTCTCGAATCGTTTCCATTCCCTTAATTGTCTGGCGAACCGTCTCACTGCCATTATGCGCAATGCTGACCGACTTGCGTGCGACCTCGGCAGAATCGTTCGCCCGATTAGAAATGTCTGACATCGATGTCGATATTCGATTAACTGCCTGGTTCGCCGCAGAAATTTGGCGCGCCTGAGTGTCACTGGCCTTGGCCAACTCGCCAGTCATATTCTGGGTCTTACGCACGGCTGTGCGCACTTGGTTGGCAGTATTATTAATCGTACCTACAAGATCACGCAGCGCATCAATTGAAAAATTTACGGAATCGGCAATCGCACCAGTAATGTCTTCGGTGACCGTCGTATGGGTGGATAAATCGCCATCGGCAAGGTTGGCCATCTCATCCAACAGGCGCAAGATCGCGCGTTGATTTTTGTCATACTGTTCCTGCGACTCAGCTAGGCTGCTATGCGAATTTCGAACAATGATGAGGACCAAAGCAACCATCAAAATTAACGTTAATACGCCTAAGGCATAACCCGCAATGCTGAATTGCTTGATTTTCTGATCGCTCCGATCAATCGCTAAATTCAAATTATTCAAAGCGTCGTGCAATAGCGGATTACTCGCATCCAGCTTCTGCACCGTTTCGCGGAGCCTGAAAATTTGCGCCGACTTCAAAAAGACTTGGCGCAGGTTCTTTCGCATCACTGAATACAAATCAGCGAATTTAACTAAGCCTCCGATCACTAAATTACCGCTGAATTTAGTGACATTCAGGGTTTGATTGCCTTCCAACATCGCCAACAACAAGGTTTCCGCCTGAGCGGCAGCCGCAGATAGTTGATCGGCAGAAGACATTACCGCACCGCCATCGCTCAACATTCGAATCAAGCTACTCTCGATACTCAACATCAAATTGAGTTGGCGGGCCGCGGCGACGATGTTATCAGGTGGTGCATTACCACCAACCACCTCATCAAATACTAACCTAGCCAATGAGGTTAGCTCGGGAAGCGACTCTTTGATTTGGATCGAATTTTCGGCAATCACGCTGATCGAATCTTTGGCTTCGATCACCGCAGTGAGATCTCTGTTGTAGTCCGCCCATGTTTTCAGCAGTTGCGCATGCTGATCGCCAAAAATCGTCGATATAGGCGGCAAGTCAATCCTTGGCACCCCATTTTCGAGGGTTTTAAGGCCGGCGATAAATTGCTTCTGCCTCGCTTCAAGTCGGTCGAAAGCCGAGGGTTCGATATCAGTCGTCTTAAGTGCCTCGACGGTAATCTGTTGCGCCAAAACTTGAAGATTCGTGGCGATATTGGAGTAAGTCTTGTTGCGTTCGTGCAGTTTGCCCTGCAGGCTAAAGATCAGCACCATGGCCGGCACTGACAGCAGTAAAAATAAAGCAATTGTGACCGTCTTTCGGTTAATTGCTCTGCCAAAAGTCACGCCGCTCGAACTCGACTCTAGGGAGGAGTCGGCGAGATCTTTGGTTGAATTGTCAACGGCTGCCATTACTGTCTCAAAACTCTAACTCAAAACTTCGGTCATCATCAGACTACTCTGAGGAACTGTTCAGAAGCGGCCAGTTTTTCCACGCTGAACACTTTCCAACTGCGCATTTGGTCGGCAAACATCCCGGTGACATAGTCACCAACCAAACCCGTTTCTTGCCCGGCTTGCTGTTGCATCTCTTCTGGCTTGAAGCGGCGCAAACCGAAAACTTCATCAACCAACAAACCAGCCACAACCTCCAACTTGTTTATGATTAAAACCCGACTCTCATTGCTAATCGATGAAGGCTCGCCATAGAGGAAGGCATTCATGTCAAGAATTGGCATTAAACTACCCCTAATGTTGGCTAAACCTTTAACCCAGTGGATTACGCCGGGCACTCGAATGGTCTCTGGCAGCGGCAGTATTTCACTGACATCGTCCATCTTGGCGAGCAATGGCGTCGAATTAATCGCGAAACCAATCCCAATCCAATCATTTTCAACCGACCTGTCGATCGGTAAGCCACTGGAATTATTACGAAAACGAACGTCCAGCGAATACAGCAATTCAAACGGTGAGGTAATCGACATCTGCGTTCTATTTCCTATCAGTCGGTGGATCTTCGATCGTAACCCAACACCTTATTGATCCGATCGATCAAATCTCGCTCTTTGGCAGGCTTCACAATATAATCTTTAGCACCCTGACGCATACCCCATATCTTGTCAGTTTCCTGATCTTTGGTGGTGATAATGATGACCGGAATCGTCGAAGTTGCCGGGTTACGGCTTAAATCACGAGTGGCTTGAAAACCATTTTTCCCCGGCATCACGACATCCATTAAGATGCAATCCGGCCGCGATGCGATAGCTTTCTCTATGCCTTCTTCGCCATTTTTCGCGACCGACACTTCGATATCATTATTCTGCAACATACTTTTGAAGACATGCACTTCAGTGGGTGAGTCATCAACAATCAGAATATGCGTCATGACGATCCTGCGCTTATCACTATTGTGCTGCCACCGAGGCAGATTCAACATGAGTGGTAATAGCATTGATCAAGTCTTCTTTTGAGAATGGCTTGGTCAGATACTTGTCCGACCCCACGATGCGACCTCGCGCCCGATCGAAGATGCTGTCCTTACTCGAAAGCATAATCACCGGTGTGGATTTGAAATTCTGATTGTTTTTGATGAGCGCACAGGTTTGATATCCATCGAGGCGCGGCATCATGATATCGACAAATATAATATCCGGTTTGTGCTGGGTGATTTTAGCTAGCGCTTCAAAACCATCGATTGCGGTGACAACCTCGCAGCCAACTTTCTTCAGCAAAGTTTCCGCGCTTCGACGAATCGTTTTACTGTCGTCAATCACCATGACCTTAACGTTCAGATTGGTTGCTGACTCTGACCCACTCACTGCCTGTTCTTGATCGTTCACTTAATCCTCACCGACGCTAACTGAGCACTCCCACCACTTAACCTTTAATTATATGGGATTTCTCAATTAAAACCATTATTTATTATAACTAGGTAATGTAAATTCTATGCGTTTTTCAGAAATTCACAGGGTTAAATTTCTTCTATCTTCACTTCCAGCATGACTCGCCACCAGAGCCAATTGATTCGCCTATCTGCCCCACCTTAACGGCCGAATGAACACAATCTCAACTAGGGTCACTAAACCGCTGACTCAATCACCTGCAGATAGACTTCAAAACTAGCCCGCTAAAACAACCTGAAAACCAACCAAAGTGCGATATTAGTCTCAATTTGCCGAGGTCTGATGACGCCATTGAGATAAAGCCGTGGCCTCAACCGGTCTTGCAGGTGTGATTGCCGCAATTTTTGCGTAGAATTTGGCACCCCAGACCGCTGAGCAAAACTGTCGATGCCACACCCTCGCAAGATCGGAATCGTGATGGATCCGATAGAAACCATCAAACCTCACAAAGACTCGAGTCTAGCGATGATGCTGGAAGCCCAAGAACGTGATTGGCAGATCCATTATTTCCAACAAAACGACCTGTATCTCGACAATGGCGTCGCCATGGGACGCTTTGAAAAGCTTAGTTTGACCGATGACCCCACCGATTGGTTCGAAGTCAATCACAGCGGCACCTGCTCGCTCAGTGACTTGGACGTCATCATCATGCGCAAAGACCCACCCTTCGATCTAGAATACATTTACGCCACTTACATCTTAGAACAGGCCGAAGAAAACGGCGTGCTCGTGGTGAACAAGACCGCCAGCCTGCGCGATTGCAACGAAAAACTGTTCACCCACCGATTTCCGCAATGCTGCGTCGAAAGTCGCGTCAGTCGTGACCCAGCGATGCTAAAAGAATTTCTGCAACGCCACCAAGACGTCATTATCAAACCTCTAGACGGAATGGGTGGACGATCCATTTTTCGAATGCGCGCCGGTGATCCCAACAATAACTCGATCATCGAAACCGTGTCGAAGTGGGGTCAATCGCAAACTATGATGCAGCGTTACATTGCGGAGATCAGCGACGGCGACAAGCGTATTCTATTGATCGATGGTGAGGCGATCCCCTATGCGCTGGCGCGAATTCCTGCCAAGGGTGAAAACCGTGGCAATATAGCCGCCGGCGCCAGCACCCGGGGCCAGTCGCTGAGCGACCGAGACCGATGGATATGCGAGCAGATTGGGCCCGAGTTGCGAGCACGCGGGCTGATTTTCGTCGGCATCGATGTGATCGGAGACTATTTAACCGAAATAAACGTCA
>CBDTWQ010000175.1:0-4718 GCA_965364115.1 uncultured Gammaproteobacteria bacterium
CGCGAACACTCCACCGTAGTTGCTTCGCGCACCACGTTCGTCATGATGCCGCTGGTGCTGGGCTGGTGAGATCAGCACTCGCTCCAGCCAATTCGGATAGCCCAGCGGCAGATGAGAATGGCGTAAGTTATCTCCAAGCAAATGTAGTATCACCACAACCGCATTTGCCCCCGCAATCTGGGGTAAGTCGAGGCCAACTCCATAAGCATAAATAAATACGCCCGTAATGGCGCCTGCGACCAGCGCATATCGCATTCCAAACAACAGGTTTTCTAGCGGGTGAATTCGATAGAAAGTGAAGGGTGTTAGCACTTCAGCGCTGTGATGGACACGATGAACCGACCACAGGAATGGCACCCGGTGCATTAATCGGTGCAAAGCGTAACGCGATAAGTCGTTACCTAGAAAAAGGCAAAATCCGTAGGTCACGAGCGCTGGCCATTCGACCCAACTAAGTTTCGCTCGATAGCCGAAATATTGATCGAGGTTGCGAACCACCGCCACGGCCACATCGCCAGCGCTGAACAGCAACGGTAGAATAATCGCCCATTTAATCAACGAAACAACTAGAAAGTATCGATAATCAAGGCGCGCTGAAGGGTGCCACCAAACACCAGCCCCTAACCATGCCCGCCAAGCCTGACCCTTAAAATGACCGACACCCAACCCGATCGCTAGCGCGACGACTAAGTAGAGCCAATAAATCCGTTTTTGTGGCGCCAGCAAATAGTCAACACCGAACCAATGCAGCAGGTCAGTCGCCATCAGCGTCAACAATTCGTGCTTCAACACCCAGTGCATCAACCAGCAAGAAATAATAGGCTTTATGCAAAGCTTCACTGTGTCTAAACAATAATTCGAACTCGGTTGAATCAAGATTCAAATGCGACATTTGCAAAACGACTTCAGCGGCTGCCTGAGCTTCGCTGATTCGCTGTCGAACGAATTTGATTTCGCTGCCACCTTGATCTAACCCAGCCGGGCTAAAAAATCCGGAAGCAACGCCTAACTCAAAGACTCGTGCATGGGTGTTAAGAATGGCTACAATTGCAGGCACCGACAACCCTGACTGGTTATATTCGAGTGCTTGTTTCGAGGCTTTTCCCTGGCCTTTTCCAATCAGGCCAGCGGGTTCTCCAATTCGCCAATTGACCAGTCGATAGCTGCTATCTAGCAACGCATTAATGACCATCTGTAGCGCCTTCGGTGTCTGACTCACAAATTCTTCATCTCGCTGATAGAACTTCAAAATATCAACAACATTTTTTCTGATGTGCAATGTCGAAATTCGAGCGGCTTGCTGGGTGCGCGGATTAGTTGCATCGGCTCTGAAAAGCAAGAATTCGAGCGCATTAAAACCCTTGCTCGATGACTGAAACAGTGCTTTTTTGAGATTTTTCTGCGACTTCAATATTTTAGCGAGGCGTGGATTAATCGTCTCATGGCCATAATGAAAATGGTCGATCAATTGGGGCAAGTCAATCAACTCTTCATCAAGGACACCCGCTAAATAAAGGGTTTCGACTGATTTCCAGATCACCACTAAATCGCTAAACACGGCTCTAGGGGGCTCAGGATTGCTTCCCAAAGTTGCCAAACTTTGATCCAACTGATCCAGTTTGATTAACATTTGTTCGACCGGCCGCAACAATAATTCTTGATGCAGTTGTTCGAAGTAGCGCTGGCCGATCTGATCTGCGGCTAGGCCGCTACCTGAGATTAAAAGCAAAGAGAATAGCCATGAGCTTTGACTCAATCTAGTCATAATGATTCCAAGAATTTAATCAATTGCAGTCGTGACGAATACGGTAAATTAGCAAAACCATTGCGAGATCTGCGCGCCTCGCCGCCATGCCACAAAATGGCCTGCTCAAGGGTTGATGCCCTGCCATCGTGCAAAAATCCGGCATTCGAACTCAGGCGTTTAGCGAGACCAATGCCCCACAATGGCGCTGTGCGCCACTCGCTCGCTCCGGCCCCATTGCTCAATTGCCTATTACCTAATTGCATATCACCCAATTGCTCGCCAGCCGATAACGCTGGCCCCATATCATGCAATAAGAAGTCACTAAAAGGTTCAATCCGAAGCCCATTGTTCAATTCATAATCATTGCGATGGCATTGGTCACATCCAACTTTTTGAAACATCTCAGCGCCTAGTTTAAAACCGGTTGACCGAGGCACTTTCAGCTGTTGAAGGTAATAAGCCATTGCCTGCAACCTTGGCTTAGTGACGTCGAGCTGAGAACTGCTATAGGCCTCACGACATTTCAACTGAGAAAGGCTACAACTTTCGTCGACAAACCATGGCGAGGTTAGCCCCATGTCATCAATCAATGCCTGCGCGGTTTGCTCGACGACATTCGGTTGCGATCCTTTCCAACCGAACCTGCCGATCTGCGGTTGGTGAAATTGGCGAGATTGAAGCCAACGAGGCCGACCTGAAATGCCGTCTTGATTTATGTCCTTCGGATCAGCGATCTGTAAAATTTGGGCGCTGGGGATCTGCTCGATTAAGCCAAGGCCGATCAAAGCCGGTGCTCTGCGCGCGCCTAGCCGAGTGCTCGCATGCATCGGGCCATAATTTAAGCTTTCGGCCCTAAACTGCGGTCGACGAAGCAGCACCACGGCGCCATCGGGATATTTAAATTGTGACATTTCAATTTCAGCTGATGCTCGACCTTCAAAAGCGACACCATGAATTCCATTAATGGCCAACTGATGACCATAGACAGGGTCTTGGCTCATTCGAATAACTAAAGATCGATCCAATTTTCCGCGCGATTCGATCGCGTGACCCCCTCCATTACGCCGATGGCAAGAAACACAACTATTCGCGTTAAACAAAGGCCCTAGACCATCGCGTGCGCTGGTCGCAGCAGGCGCCTCAACCCAAGGTTTCGAGAAGAGACTCCGACCGAGTGCAAATTGGTCTTGTTGTGGGTCGGTCAAATTATCGCGCGGGTGCTCAAGGGCTCGAAAACTGCGATCGTCGCTAAAAAATCTAGCGGGTGTGCCGGCCTGACTAACTGCACATGACAGGATCAGAAACAACCCTGCCATTAGCTGACAATAACAAAAATAGGGAGGCCTTACGGCCTCCCCAAACGTTCCCACTTTGGAGGAACAATGCAATTTTTCAAACAAGAAACAGTTGTTTAAAACGAATTTTAGAGGGCGGTTTCATCTGGATCGGTAACATCATCACGAGTAAGCCCAAGTCCGATATCAGCAGCAACGGTAACCATAACGTCACCCAATCGGCGCATATCGTTCTTCATCTTTCGTATCTCACGATCATTATTACCCGGTAAAATTTGATAATCGAAATGCCACTTACTTTCCGCCAGATAGTTCATCGCCTCGATACGCTGATCTATCTTGCCAATCAACAGATCTATCTGGTGTCGAGTTTGAGGGGCTGATTGTTGGTATAAACTCGGTCCATAATGCTTACCCGCAACACTCGATTTCAACAAGTTAACGAAGCCTTGATAGTTCAAGGTGATGTCTCGATGAGTGTTGTCACTGAAACAGGAGTGCTCGTCTTCTTCGCTAGGGGTTAGCACCGCTACCGCGATTCGCTCATTGGCTAGTTCAGATTTAATGAACACTCCCATACCTGAGATAATTTGGCGCAATGCGACACTTTCTGGAATATTCTTGGCAGCATCTTGACCACCCAAAAGCCCCAATAGCGCTCCGCGATAACACCCTCTAGCATTGGCAGCACACTGTTTTGAAATTTGCGGGTCCCAGGCACTTCTCACTGTTTCCAAATCTGACACCAACAATTCAGACGCCGCTTGCAAATACTGTAAACGACGCACCGCATTGCGCTCGGTAGTGAAGTCAGCTACCGGACGTTGACCCGCGATCAGTGCGCCTTGAGTAATTCGATCTTCACTAAAATTTGCGTAGTCTTGATCTTGCCCCCAAAGCAGGAACTCGATCGCGTGATAGCCCGAAGCAACGTTAGCATCACCGCCATTTTCGTTTAACGCGGCCAATGACTCAGCAGAAATGGAACTGACGTTAACCGCATTCGTATTTTCGCCGCCGGGGTTAAAAATACCGATAGTGTCGATAATATTTCCAGCTGTCCGATCGCCGTTCTCGTCGATGGTGTAGTCGATCATGTTCTCATCCAGCGGCCAGGCATTAATTTGCCCCTCCAGCCCCGCATAAGCTTCAGCAACCCAACCTTCTTCGGCGTCAATCGGACCGTTCGACAAGCGAAAAATTTCAGTCACACCGTAGGATTCGCGTGCAACCAACCAGGCCGTTTTGGCCGCGTCAAAATGGGGAATATTGGGGTTTGCAGCAAATTCACTAATAGCTTGCTGCAGATACTCCGCATCGGCCAAAGCAGCTCGGTATTTATCCCAAGCCATGTCCGTATAAGAACTCAACAAACTCGGTGGTTGCTCAGTAGAGATTTGGGAATTACCGATTTGACAACCAACCAGGCCAAACAAAGTGACGGCGATGATCATCGGTGGTTTTAAAAACAATTTCATGTTGAATAATCCTAAATTGGAGATCGAGAGCGTCGAAATTATATTAGGATTCGATCTAAATGCAAATCTAAATGCAAATCTTTCCTATTTACATTTAGATTCTCTGATGCTTCAATCTACTCCCGTTAAATCAGCGAAATCCAATAGCAGCCTAGTGAAGAACCTTAAAAAAACGCCGACTTCAAGCTCGGCACAAAC
>CBDTWQ010000176.1:0-4702 GCA_965364115.1 uncultured Gammaproteobacteria bacterium
GGCATCAAGGCCTTTTAGCACTTGAATACTAGAGGAGTCGTAGTTTGACATGTGGTGGTTTAGGAAGCTGTTTGAGGCTTAATTATACCATGCTCCACGTGAAACATTTTGACTTCTTTACCCATGATGATGTTTGTGGCGGAATTATCAATATTGCTTATGAAAAGTTGTAGATTAATGCCTGAAAAGTGTTGATATAGTTGCCTTTGAGACGCCATATCCAGTTCGGAATTCAAATCATCGACTAATAGAGTAACTCGCTTTTGAGTGTCACGGTTAACCAATTTCAACAACCCCAACAACATCGCAGCCGACAGTCGCTTGCTCTGGCCTCGCGACAACACTTCGGCCACTGGTTTGTTTTTTACCGTTAGTTTAATGTCGTCGCGATGAACTCCATAATTGGTAAAGCCTGATCTAATGTCGCGGTCCCTATTTCGAGTCAACGCTTCCTGTAAAGACAATACCAACGGCCAACCACGTTGGTATTCAATTCCAAACTGTATGCCATCGACCATACTAGAAAGTTCGTTACAAATAATATTCTTTAGTGCCAACACATAGTATTGTCTCATTTGACTCAATCGTTCCGATGGCCGAATCAAGTACTGGTTCCAGTATTCCAGCAACTCCAAATCACGGCCCGTCTTTAACAGCCGGTTTCTTTGCTTAAGCGCATGCTGGAATTCCCGCCAATTCCGCACATACTCTGGTTCCACGTGAAACAAACACCAATCTATGAACTGTCGCCTTGTTTGTGGTGAACCCTCAATTAGCTCGAAACTCTTAGCGTTTATCACGTTAATAGGCGCACGGAAAACGAGATCCGAACGCCGCTTAACGACTTCACCGTCGACCCTTATTTCAAGTTTATCCTGGTTTTTGGAAAGACCTGCTTTAAAGCCCTCAAAGCGTCCAAACAATAAGAACCCGGTCTTGTCGTGATTAACGCATTGCTTCAATTGATGGGTGCGGAAAGACTGTGCTTGGCACAATACAAAAATGGCTTCCAATAGACTTGTCTTGCCGGAACCATTATTGCCGTTTAGTAGATTTATATCCGGGTGGAAATCGAGCGTGGTGCTCCTGAGATTTCTAAAATCTGTCAGACTGAGCTGACTGATTGCCATCCTTTACTCTCCAATAGCTAGAGTCGCATCGGCATAACAACATAAAGACTCGAACTATCTTCACTGTCGCTGATAATGCAGCTGCTATTGGTATCTTTTAGCTTAATTTGCACACGCTCAGATGCGAGCACCCCAAGAACGTCGATTAGATAGGTCACATTGAAACCAATCTCAATATCTGATTCCTCATAGCTGACCTGTAACTCCTCTTCGGCTTCTTCCTGATCTGGGTTGTTCGCTTGTATAGACAAGTTTCCTGTCGATAAACTGAGGCGTATGCCACGGTACTTCTCATTAGATAAAATCGCGATTCTACTCATCGAGGCCTTTAGCGTCTCGCGGCTAACTTCCATTATTTTGTCGCCATCTACAGGGATAACTCGTCGATAATCTGGGAACTTACCGTCAATTAGCTTTGTTGTGAATGTCAAATCATGCGTTGCTACACGTAAATGATTCTGACTTAGCGAACAGTTTGCGACGCTATCGGCGTTACTCAGTAAACGTGCCAGCTCAAGTACTGCTTTACGGGGAATGATAATTTGCGTCTCATTTTCAACCCCAGTCTCCATTTCGAATTCGCTTAGGGCTAGCCGATGACCATCCGTTGCGACCAATTTAACCTTGTTTTCAGTGAGCTCCATTAAAATGCCATTTAGGTAATAACGAACATCTTGTTGCGCCATCGCAAACGCGGTTTTATCAAATAAAGCCTTTAATTGTCCCTGTGGAATAGAGAAAGTGTGCTGTGACTCAATCTCGTCCAAGCTAGGGAAATCGTGTGCGGGAAGCGTCGCCAGGGAAAACCGACTGCGAGCTGAGACTAATGCCACCCGATTATCCGAAAAAGTTAGTTGAATCGATGCCGAATCGGGCAGTGCCTTGCAAATATCCAGCAGTTTCCGCGCAGGTATTGTAGTTTCAATGGATGCGCTTGCATCACCGACGACATTTGCCACCATCTCAATTTCAAGATCGGTCGCAGTTAATGTCATTTTCCCGTCAGTTAGGCGAAGTAAAACATTGCCTAAAATGGGCAAAGTTTGCCTCCGTTCAACCGCGCCGATCACTTGTTGTAGTGGTCCTAGCAGGTCTTCTCTTTTAATAGTTGTTTTCATGTATATATATCTAGTTATGTTTATTAGTAACTGTCTTTCCAGTGGATAATACTTGTTTTCTCTTGTTTAACAATTACTTATGTCCGCTTATCTTGTTTTTAAACTGTCTGTAGCCTTTTCTTATCCTGTGGATAACAATGTATGAATTCAGGTCCTTAATTTTGTCCACGACTTATACACAAGCAAGACACAGCTTAGTTACTCAGCATTCGGGTCAATAGTTCGACATCTTCGTCAATCCGCCTGTCTTCACCTCGCAACTCGGCAACTTTTCGGCAAGCGTGGAGAACAGTCGTATGATCGCGCCCACCAAAGGCGTTGCCTATTTCGGGCAGACTATGTTGAGTTAATTGTTTAGCCAGCGCCATCCCAATTTGTCGAGGCCGCGTTATCGATCGATTACGCCGACTGGATAATAAGTCAGCGACCCGAATTTTAAAGTACTCAGCCACTAATTTTTGAATATTATCAATTGAAATAGCCTTCTCCTGAACCGCCAGTAGCTCCTTTAGCGCCAGCCGAGCAAAATCTTGACTGATCGGCTCATCGGTGAATCGAGCGTGTGCGACCACTCTTTTTAGCGCGCCTTCGAGTTCGCGAATATTTGATTTGAAACGTTCTGCTATGAAAAAGGCGACGTCGTCTGGCACCGCAGCACCGGCTTGCTCAGCCTTACTTTTCAATATGGCAACGCGTGTTTCCAGATCAGCGGGCTTGATATCAACCGCCAGGCCCCATCCCAATCGAGAGCGAATTCTATCCTCGAGCCCGTCGATTTCTTTTGGAAAACGGTCACAGGTAATCACCATTTGTGCTCGTGCTTCGTAAAGCGAGTTGAAAGTGTGAAAGAACTCTTCTTGCGAGCGGCTTTTATCAGCTAAGAATTGGATATCGTCCACTAGCAGAGCATCCAAACTACGATAGGATTTCTTAAAGTCATCCATTCGGCTATGTTGCAGTGCTTTAACCATATCGGAGACGAAACGTTCGCAATTGACGTATAAAACGTTGGCACCAGGATTATTGGCTCTAATTTGGTTACCGATGGCGTGCATTAGGTGAGTTTTGCCGAGACCTACACCTCCATAAATGTAAAGCGGATTGTATTCAGAACCAGGGTTGTTGCTAATTTGAATCGAGGCAGCTCGTGCTAGTTGGTTAGATTTACCCTCGACGAAATTGGTGAATTGTTGGGTGTCGTTTAGCTTTGGGATTGCCAAACCTGTTGGGGCGCGATGTTCAATAGACTCAGGCTCTGGTTTGCGCCCTTGCGACCCTATCTCGAGACGGACATCAATAGATTTGCTGTCATCTAAGCTAGAAACTAACTCACGAATCCGTTCTAGGAAATGCTTCCTAACCCAATCCATTACAAATCGGTTGGGGGCGAGTAATTTCAGCGTATTCAACTCCAGCTCGACCTGCAGTGGTAAAATCCAAGTATTCAGCTGCTGTTCACTGATTTCATTTTTTAGGCTGCTGATGCATTGTTGCCAAATAGCGTTCAAACGGCGTCCTCAGTGAGTTTTGCGTATGTAACAGTTCAAGTTTAGGCGTGCCTAGGTAGGTCATCCGATCCCAAGCTTAGCAAGGTCCAAGAATACGCAATCTAGGACATTCTAAGAATTGAGTGAACACTAACGATCAGCTAGACGATTGAACCAACAGGCATCGACGATGCAACATAAAAAACTACAAATCTATCGAAAGGCCTATTTTCAAGATAATCGAACCATTCGTGAAAAAGTATGATCTGGTCTTCAAAGTGTTCACTAAAAAAGTTTATTCGCTCAAGGGTAGAGTTTTCCGACGAGCCGCAGTAATCTTATACTTATCCACAGGCAAGGCATAGACCTGAAAATCTAAAAACAGCATAGTTTGAGTATAAAGTTAAATTAATTTGATGCAAAAGCACCTGTAAATAATGGTCTGATCGTGAATACAAGTGAATTAAGGATTGACGCGGCGCGGCTTCGCAAGTACATTGTCGCGCCTTGTTGAAACCGACAAAAAACCTTAGCCGAGACGTCTGACATGAAACGCACTTTTCAGCCCAGTATCATCAAGCGCGCCAGAACGCACGGCTTTCGGGCGCGAATGCAAACCCGAGGTGGGCGAGCTGTAATAAAAGCTAGACGCGCCAAAGGTAGGGCTCGACTGACGCCATAAGGTGGTTGATTCTACCAGCGAGTCTTTTAGCAGGCAGCTGAGATTGACAAAATCCACCGATTTCCAGCAAGTTTTTAAGAATAATTTTAGGCGCGGAGACTCGACAGTCACATTCCTCGTCAGTAAAAAGCCAGGGTCAAATCCGCGTTTAGGTTTTGCGATTGCTAGAAAGCAAATTCCTCGGGCGGTGAATCGCAACACGCTGAAACGAACCTTTCGTGAGAGCTTTCGTAGAAATCAGTGTCAATTACCGCCGCGCGACATAATAATTATGGTGAGACGACC
>CBDTWQ010000177.1:0-4665 GCA_965364115.1 uncultured Gammaproteobacteria bacterium
AGCGTCAACAGGCTCGACATAAAAAGCGACTTCTTAATGTGATGCCGTTTAAAATGCCCTAATTCATGCGCCAGCACTGCCTCCACCTCGTCTTCGTTCAGAGTTTCCAACAAGGTGTCGTAGAAAACGATGCGCTTGTTTTTGCCGAAACCGGTAAAGTAGGCGTTGCCATGCGAGGAGCGTTTCGAACCGTCGACAACATACACACCTTTGCTTTGAAATCCGCAGCGCTCCAGCAAACCGTCGATGCGCTCTCGCAGCGGGGCGTCCGGTAATGGCGAAAATTGGTTAAACAACGGCGCGATCAATGAAGGGTAGGCCCAAATCATGATTAAACTGAACGTCATCCAAAGCGCCCAAGCGTAGATCCACCAATGGTTACCTGCTTGATTCATCAGCCAGAGGATCGAGGCTAAAATGGGCATTCCAATGATGATCATCAGCAAAGATGTTTTCACTAGGTCGAGCAGCCAAATCTTCAAGCTGGTCTTGTTAAAGCCGAATCGCGCTTCGACGACGAAGGTGTTATAAAGTGAAATGGGTAGATCAAGCATCGCAGCGATCAAGGAAAAAGAGAGGATCACGGCAACGCCTCTGAGCAATAAAGGCATTTCAATTTCTGCCCACCAAAGATCGATAAGATTGACCCCGCCACCGATGGTCCATAGCAATAGCCAAATCGTTTCAAAGCCCATGCTAAACCGTCCCACGCGAAGTTTAGCGCAGCTATAATCAGCAGCAAGGTGATGATCCTGCAGCGAAATCTTGTTGCTAAACGCCTTTGGAACGGCATTACGGTTAGCTTTAATATGATTGATCTGGCGTTGGTTCAGCCAGAGCCGAGCGACAACCGTGAGACCGACTAAACTCAAAAATAGGGTGGTAAACACAATTCAACTGCTCGTTATAAAACTGCTATAGTCTAACCGATAAACCGATCGCGTGAAGCTTGGGAAAACCAATGGCAGTGGCAGCAAACAACCTAATTTGGATCGACCTCGAAATGACGGGGCTCGATACCCAAAATGACCGAATTATTGAAATTGCAACGGTGGTAACCGACCCCAATTTGGAAATATTGGCGCAAGGACCAGTGATTGCAATCCACCAAAGCGATGAGGTGTTGAACGCGATGGACAAATGGAACACGCGCCACCATGGAGACTCAGGTTTGACTGAGCGAGTGAAGCAAAGCAGCATTGCTGCGGTCGCCGCCGAATCGGAAACGCTCGCTTTTTTGCGCCAATATGTGGCCAGTGGTCAATCGCCGATGTGCGGTAACAGCATTTGTCAGGACCGCCGTTTCATGGCCAGGCTGATGCCCGAACTCGAGGATTATTTTCACTATCGAAATTTGGATGTCAGCACGCTCAAAGAACTGGCTCGATTGTGGAAGCCTGAGATAGTGTCAGGTTTCGTTAAGAAAGGTGCGCATCTAGCGCTCGATGATATTCTGGAATCAATCGACGAACTTCGATATTACCGGGCCCACTTGTTGCAGTTATAAATCCATCGCCCCTTTGTTCAGCGGCACTAAATAAGCGACGCGCAGCCTAGCGAATCTCGCTCGATCAAACCGCGTTGCCGATTTCTCGATCATTGTTTAAAGCCGCTCTAAGTCTTTGGATATTCTAGCCAAGACTTCCTAATCAAGGTTTAAAGATTTGGTTCTAATTGCCGACTCTCATCGAATATAATTATTAAGCGGTTTTAACCTAGTTATGGATCTTGCCTCGCTAATCGGAATCGTTTCTGGCATCGGGCTCATCGTCTTCGCAATTTTTCTCGGCGGCGATGTGCATAATTTCCTTAATCTGCCAGGAATCATGATCGTGATTGGCGGCACCATGGCGGCAACCCTTCTAACTTTCCAATTCAAAGACGTTTTGACCGCATTCAAGAGCGCCTATTTTGTGTTTTCGTCGCCCAAGCAAGATTCACAAGAGTTAATCAATACGATGATCAAGCTCGGCACCATCAGCCGTCGTAAGGGGCTTTTGAGTTTGATGGATGTCAAAACTGGCTCGCCTTTCCTGCGGCGCGTTTGCAGCCTGATTGCCGATGCAGCCGATGAAGACACCCTGAGATCGACGATGCGCACCGAGATTGAGTCGATGCAGATGCGGCATCTCATCGTGCAAGACGTGTTTCGTAAAATGGCAATGTACGCGCCTTCGTTCGGCATGCTGGGAACCTTGATCGGCCTGATTCAAATGCTGTCGATGCTGGCAACCCCAGAAAATCTTGGCCCTGCGATGGCGGTTGCCCTGTTGACCACTTTCTATGGCACTCTGGTGTCGACCGTCATCCTGCTGCCAATTGCTGGCAAACTGCGTTCGCGCACGGTCGTTGAAGTGATGAATTTGGAAATCATTTTTCAGGGCGCGGTCAGCATTCTGCAAGACAATAACCCATTATCGGTGTATCAAAGGTTGTCTTCTTTTGTACCAGCCGGTAAGCGCAAACCGATGCAAACTATACGGCAAAGGAGCTAACCAACCGATGTCGGCTGGATCAATGAGTGACTGGGTCGAGCAAGAGGAGGGCAGCAATGCGTGGGTTGTGACCTTTGCCGACATGATGACCCTGGTGCTGGTGTTTTTTATTTTACTTTACACTTTGGCTGATATTGAAAATGAAGCCTTTAAGGCCAGCATTGCAACCGTTCAAATTATCGATGGTGATGGCAATCAAGTCAGCGTGATCGATTTTGCCGCCAAAAATGGAAGGAATCCGGAGCCACTGAAAGCAGTTGAAGATATGCTGGGCTTGAACCAAGCCACGGAGCCGGTGGAGAGCCTAAAACCGGTGATCGCGCTGGAGATGGAAAGCATGATCGACAACACCGATCTAGCGGATAGTGTTGATCTAGCGGTGAATGGTGATCAAATCATTTTGCAAATCGATGGCCGTTATCTGTTCGAGTCTGGTCAGGCGGATCTGAAAGATCGTGCGCGTTTTATTTTTGCCAACCTGGGTCAAATGTTTCGGCAGCACGCGGACTACCGAATCGCGATTCGAGGCCATACCGACAATCGAGATATCGAGACGGTCCAATTTCCATCAAACTGGGAACTATCCGCAGTGCGTGCTACTCGTGTGCTACGATTTTTCATTTTGCAAGGAATCGATCCTGAACGTATGACTGCGACGGGCTATGCGGATTACTTGCCTTTAGTTGAGAATGACAGCGTCAGCAACCGTGCGCGGAATCGGAGAGTGGAATTTGTTCTGGAAAAACAAAAAGAGAGTTAAGCTTAAACTAGTTGACAATCGAACAGTCGACTCTGGAACACACCAGAATGAGTTGACCGAGAATGAGTTAGTCGACGATAGCGATAATAATCGTGAGGCTTTTAGGGTCGAGCCAGATCCAATCCAACCGGTGGTTGTGTCGATTGATCGCCATCGATATAACGCGGTCAATATCAGTAGTGGCGGGGTCGCTTTCCATGTCAGTGAATTTGCTTATGCTAAGCCTATCTGTGCGCAAATAAAGTTGCCAGATAATGCAGAGGTTTTACTAGTGGAATTGGAGCTAGTGTCGGTGCATGGCGGCCTTTGCCGATGTTTATTTAAAGAAATCAACGAGGCCGCTGAAAATCTACTACACTCTTACGTACTTGAAGTCCAGAAAAGGAACATCAGGCAGGGTCAGGGCGATGTGTGACGCTGCTAGATAATTTAACGTTTTGATTAATTTACTTATAAAAACACCTGTAGATTCAGGGAATTATGCGAAGAAATCGTCAGGGAAATTTGATTTTGAAGAGAAAATCGGCGATCATTGCGATCGTTTCGGCGGCGACCTAAATCGCCTCACGAAACGTCTGAATTTACTCTATATTTTGGGAATGCCATCTTGATTAAACAGCGCACATTGAAAAATGTCATTCGCGCCATGGGTGTGGGTTTGCATACCGGCAAAAAGGTCTATTTGACCCTTAGACCGGCACCCATCGACTCAGGCATTCGCTTTCGTCGAATTGATCTGGATGTCCCAGTGGAAATTCTGGCGCATCCTGAGAAGGTAGGCGACACTAACTTGTCAACGACCTTGGTCGAAAATGGGGTTAGAATTTCGACAGTTGAGCACTTACTCTCGGCAATCGCCGGTCTTGGAATCGATAACGCCTATATAGATCTCAGCGCCGATGAAGTGCCGATCATGGATGGAAGCTCAGGGCCTTTCGTTTTCCTGATTCAATCCGCTGGAATCGTTGAGCAAAATAAAGCGAAAAAATTCATAAAAATCAAAAAAACAGTTCGAGTTGAGGATGGTGATAAATGGGTCGAATTTACGCCGTTCAATGGTTTTAAAGTGAGCTTCGAAATCGATTTCGATCACCCGCTGTTCACCCAGAAAAAACAATACTGCGAAATCAATTTTTCAACCACTTCCTTTGTCAAGGAAGTGAGTCGCGCCAGAACGTTTGGCTTCCAAAAAGATATCGAAACTCTGAGAGCCAACAACCTCGCGTTAGGCGGCAGTCAGGATAACGCAATCGTGCTCGATGATTATCGGGTGCTGAATGAAGACGGGCTGCGTTATGATAATGAATTCGTCAAGCACAAGATCCTCGATTCGATTGGCGATCTTTACTTACTTGGGCATAGCCTAATCGGCGCTTTTTCTGGTTTCAAATCGGGCCATGCGCTGAATAA
>CBDTWQ010000178.1:0-4658 GCA_965364115.1 uncultured Gammaproteobacteria bacterium
GCGTATTCAATCGCTTTTTCTTCACCACCCGCTTCGATGTCCGACAACATTTTCGATACAATTTTACGAGTGTCGTCTTCGCCCGTGGTCGACGACTTATCTGCTTTTTTCAAGTACTCAACGGTCATCTAAATCTACCTCAATAACTAAATTTTTAAATTCGATTGTGCGCCCTAAACCACTCACAATCTTTGACTCCGGCTTACCTAGAATGTAACTAGAGTGCCCACAATGACAGTTCTGGAATAAAGGCCAGCAATAGCACAACCGCAGCCATCGCAAACACGTAAGGTATCGCATGAAACGCTACTTTAAGAATCGGTTCTCCGGTTAAGCCGGACACCACGAAAAGGTTCAATCCCAACGGTGGCGTTATAAACCCGACCCCCAGCGAAGTCACCATCATGATGCAGAAATGAATCTCATTCATACCGATCTCTTGCGCAAGAGGCAGCATGATCGGTGCGAGAATTACAATGTTGGGTGTGGTTTCCATGACGCAGCCAGCGAGGATTAATATGCCAATCATCATCAAGATAATAAGGTTTTCATTATCGGTTAATGAGGTCATCGCAAATACAAATCCCTGCGGAATTTCGAGTGCTGCAAGTGTCTGTGCTAATGGCAGTGAGAACGCGATAATAGGTACGATCACGCCGTTCACTTTGGCCGAACTCGCCAGCATCTTTGGAAAGTCAGATATCGAAATGCTGCCGATAAACAAACCAATAATGATGGTTGTTATGACCGCGACAGCCGCCGCCTCGGTGGGTGTGAAAATACCGCTGTATATGCCGCCCATAATAATAAAGGGCACCAGTAACGCGAATCGGGCATCGTAGACCGCGTACCATAAGCGTTTTATGGAAAACTTCTGGCCCGCATTCTCATAACCCATAATCCGGTTCATCACCACATTGGTGATCATGATCGTGATGATGACCATCAACCCTGGTATCACCGCAGCCAAAAACAGCGTCGAAGCTGAAATACCCAGGATAAGACCAATAATAATATAAGCGATCGAAGGTGGTATCAAAATACCCGTACAGGCACCCGCTGCCACCAATGCACAGGCGTAGGGTTTTGGATAACCCTGCTCTACCAACCGACCGATAGTCATACGGCCAACACCAGCCG
Source organism: uncultured Gammaproteobacteria bacterium (assembly GCA_965364115.1). Taxonomy (GTDB): domain Bacteria; phylum Pseudomonadota; class Gammaproteobacteria. The sequence continues at coordinate 1,141 of CBDTWQ010000178.1, forward strand.
CACCGGCCGCGTCAGAGCCGGAAATACAGGCGAAGAAGCCACAGACAATCACTGTCGCGGTGCCGAATCCAGACCTGAATCCACCCACCATTGCTTCCGCAACATTTAACAACTTATTGGACAGGCCGGTTCGCACCAGCACGTCACCGGTGAGGATGAACAAAGGCACGGCGATTAGGGCAAATGCATCAATACCGTCAAACAGTGCTTCGCCAACTAAGGCCAGCGGCAACACTTGAGAAAAATAAAGCATCGCGAACGCAGTCACGCCGAGCACGGCCCAAACTGGCACCGCGAAAATAATCATCACCAGCGCCATCAACAAGGGAACGTAAAATTCCCACCCCAGAACTAAATCAAAACCATCTTGCTGTAGGAATTCCATTAGTCAAATAACCTCACGCCTTCGTAGACATCTCGGCCATGGCGTAAATTGTCGATGTCCCGCAAAATTGATTGCACCAGTCTGAACGTGACTAGACAGAAACCGAATGGCACTGCCGCCAGGAACCATGCTTGCGCAACACCCAAACCGTGCGTGACGGATTGGAATTTCATCGAAATTGCCAGCGTTTCATACGAGTAGTAGAGGGCAAGGACGGAGACGAATAACATGATGAAATCACCGAGTAGATAAATCACGGCTTTACCGCGATTTCCCAAAAACCCGAGGATCACATCGATGCGAATATGCCCCCGATCGCGAACGGCAGCCGCTACCCCGATCCAGACCAGGTAGATGAATGCGTAGCGCGCGACTTCCTCGGCCCAGGTAGAGGAGTAGGAAAGTGCAAACCGGCGAATAACTTCAGTCCCGATGGTCACAACAATCATTGAATAAAAGCCAAGCAGCAACCACCGCTCGCAATTTTTATCGATTACCGACAGTATCTTTTTCACCAGTCTGTCCCCTCTAATATTCGGATGGAAATAGGAAAAGAAAAGACGAGCTTCTCATTCGAAAAGCCCGCCAATTGAGGAACGACTAAGCGTCGTTTACGTAATATTTTCCTTTTGTGTTCGCCGCTTCAAGCAACTTGTCGAAGGCGCCCATTGACCCGGCCAGATCCTTTTTGTAACCATTCCATTCGGCGTTTTGATGACCACCTTTGTTGACCCACTGCTGCAGCTCATCTGCGGTTGGCGTATAGAATTGCACGCCACTTTCTGACATTTCAGACATCGCATAGGCACGTGCAGCCGGAACTTTTGACAAGTTCTGATGAGAGGTCATTTCACTAGCCGCATCGACCGCTTCACGCAGTGCCAAAGGCAGACTGTTAAACCATTCCAGATTACAGGAGTAAACCTGTGAATCAGGCACTGCTCGGGTAAAGGTTACCCAGGAGAGGATGTCCTTAAAGCCAAATACATTCAGCGCACCGACTGAAGGATCAAGCGCATCGGCAACACCCTGCTTGATTGCTGATGGCGTTTCGCCCCAGGCCACCGGTGTCGGATTGGCGCCAATCGCCCGATAATATTGTTGCAACATCTTTGAACCGGGTACTCGGAACTTGAGACCAGCCATATCATCTGGCGTTTTAATGGGACCATCTTGACCTTTACGCAGTGCGACAACGCGAGGGTCGATGACCACGTACCACAATGGTTTAAAGCCCTTGGCTTCAACCAATGGATGCACCGTATCACGCCAGACATCGGAATTTACGAGGTTGACGAAATTCTGATTGGCACCACAAAAATACGGCAAATTAATCAAATCGATTGCTGATGCAAACGGTGCAAAGTTAGACAGCGAATGTTGTGCCGCCTGGATGGTGCCTTGCTGCACTTTTGAAACCAACGCGCCGCCGGCACCTAGTTGCCCACCGGGCGCTAGTTTGACGTAAATCTGCCCCCTGCTCATGTTCTGGATGTTTTCTTTAAAGTCTAACTGCATGATCGGATAGCTACGCGTGGCACCCAGCACATAGGCAGTTCCGATTGTCATTTTAAATTTGGCTGCTTTTTGACGCGATCTTTCTTCCTTCGCGGTGGCAGCAGCGGCTTCTTCACTAATCAACAAACTACCACTGGCAGCGGCGACCATCGCTGCTGTAAAGCCGTATTTTCCGCTAAGGCTTAAAAATCGGCGCCGCTCCACATTTTTCACTGAATCTTGATTGTCTTTCACTATCTCTACTCCTCTGCTTTTAAAGCAAGTTATGTTTTATTTAGTTTTTGATTGTGTTTCTCGGTCCAGCATCGCAACCACCAAAAAGATGACGGCCGCAAAAAGAACCAAAAATTCCCCGACATCACCCATTGAGAAAAACGGTTTTTTGCTGGCTACTAAGGAGATTTTGCCGATGGCGACATTGAAACAGTAAAGGCCAAACATCAGCCCACTGCCGACTAGCGACCAATTGCCTAGTTTTTTACTCATAAACCCCCCAGTAGTTGAAATCGTTCATAAACAAATCAGTCAGTGCCGACTCGATCACGAAGCCTCACATTCGGGTGAATGTAAGCGATTACATTTCCAGAGTAAGCGCTTACATTTGTAAATGCAAGCGCTTACATTGACAAAAAACAGTATACTAAAAATTGATCGCGCCAGATTCGGCTCTGCGGTTTAGCCTCTAGGGATATTCAGATTGGTGATGAACAAAAAAAACTCAGCACCCACAATTCAAGACGTCGCAAGAATGGCAGGTGTATCCACCGCAACAGTCTCCCGATATTTCAACACGCCTGACAAAGTGGTTAAGGCTACACAGGAACGAATCCAACGAATTGTCGATGAGTTAGGCTATACCCCTCACTTTGGTGGGCGCGCTCTCGCTTCAAATCGTTCCAACACAGTTGGCGTGATTATTCCAACCATGGACAATGCCATTTTCGCGCGAGGGCTTCAGGCATTCCAGGAAACTCTATCGGATAACGGCATGACCATGCTCGTCGCCAGCTCCGGATATGACCCTGAAAGAGAACTACAGCAAATTCGAACCCTGATCAGTCGAGGCGCCGATGGTTTGCTCCTGATCGGTCATGCCCGGCCAAGTGAAACCTATGATTTTCTGGATCGGCGTCAAATTCCTTATGTGCTCACCTGGAATTATCGAGCCAATTCACGTTGCTTCAATGTCGGGTTCAATAACCGAATTGCGGCGACAAAAATGGCACAGCTGGTTATTGATTATGGTCACCAAAACATCGGAATGATCTCGGCTCATGTCGAATCTAATGACCGCGCATTTGATCGAGTCGAAGGCGTAAGAGATGCGATAGATCGTTCGGCAAACTCGGGCAATAGCCTCACCGTCATGCCAACCAACTACTCGCTGAAAAATGGCGGCGATGCATTTGAAAGCCTGATGAAAAAAACACCTCGACCCACGGCCATTATCTGTGGCAACGATGTGCTGGCAATAGGCGCCATTTCAAGAGCCCATGAAATGGGGTTAAAGGTGCCTGACGAAGTATCTATAACGGGATTCGACGACAACGACCTAGCGGTGGTGATTCAGCCGAAATTGACCACCGTTCATATACCCCATAGACGCATGGGAGCC
>CBDTWQ010000179.1:0-4633 GCA_965364115.1 uncultured Gammaproteobacteria bacterium
CTGCCATCAGGCCACCTGAGATTTCGGGCAAATGATTAAAAGCGCCACCATCAAACAACTGGAATGCACTTTCAATCGCACCCGTTTTCGGCTCGCTTGCCGCGTAAACAATGCGTCCGACCCGCGCTTGCACCAACACGCCAACACACATCACGCAAGGTTCGAGAGTGACGTAAAGCGTGGTGTCGGGTAAGCGATAGTTTTTCAGTTTTCTTGCGGCAGCGCGCAGAACCACCATTTCGGCATGCGCACTGGGGTCGTGATCGCAGATCGGTCGATTGTGGCCAGCGGCAATTTGCTCGCCGTTTGCATCCACCAAAACAGCACCGACCGGCACTTCATCTAGAGCCGCTGCCAGACGCGCCTGCGCCAGAGCAAGCTGCATCCACGACGAGTCTACTCCCACTCGATAGTGCCCGGAGGCTTACCCGAAATGTCGTAGACCACGCGGGCGATACCTTCAATTTCATTCATAATTCGACGCGACACATGATCAAGAAAATCATAAGGTAAGTCCGCCCATCGAGCGGTCATAAAATCGATCGTCTCAACGGCTCGCAGGCTCACCACATGATTGTATCGACGGCCATCACCGGTCACACCGACCGATTTAACCGGCAGAAAAACCACAAACGCCTGCGACACTTTGTCATAAAGATCGTGCTGGCGTAATTCTTCGATAAAGATGTGGTCGGCCAGGCGCAAGGTATCGGCGAATTCCTTTTTCACTTCACCTAAAATTCGCACTCCGAGACCCGGCCCCGGAAACGGGTGGCGGTAAACCATCTCACGCGGAAGCCCCAACTCAACGCCAACCTGGCGCACTTCATCTTTGAAAAGTTCGCGCAACGGTTCTAGCAGTTTGAGTTTCATATCTTCAGGCAAACCGCCCACGTTATGATGCGATTTAATCAAATGAGCCTTGCCCGTGGCGCCACCAGCTGACTCGATGACATCTGGATAAATCGTGCCTTGGGCCAACCATTTAGCGTCATTTTGCTTACTCGCTTGTTCCTCAAAAATCTCAATAAAAAGGTTGCCAATTGCCTTGCGCTTTTCTTCTGGGTCACTCAAACCTTTGAGCTTATCCAGAAACCGTTGCTCGGCATTCACACGAATCACCCGCAACCCCATATGCTCGGCAAACTGTTGCATCACGGCGTCACCTTCGTTGTGGCGCAGAAGCCCGTTGTCAACGAAGATGCAGGTCAACTGCTGACCAATCGCTTGATGCAACAGCGCGGCCACCACTGATGAATCCACGCCACCTGAGAGGCCTAAAATGACTTCACCATCACCGACATGAGCTTTCAGATTGGCGAGGCTGGCATCAATGATATTGGCCGAAGTCCAAGCCGAACCACAGCCACAAATGTCATGGATAAAACGCCGATAAATCGCCACGCCCTGAGTGGTGTGAGTCACCTCAGGGTGAAACTGCAGCCCGTAGAAGTGCCGCGATTCGTCAGCCATTCCAGCAATCGGCGCACTCTCGGTGCTGGCCATCAGTTTGAAGCCAGGCGGCAATTGAGCAACCCGGTCGCCATGCGACATCCAGACATCTAGCATCCCAAAACCTTCTTCAGTTTGATCGTCTTGAATGTTCCGCAGCAGTTCGGTGTGGCCGCGAGCGCGAACCCGCGCATAACCAAACTCAGCCTTGCCGACGTTTTCAACTTCGCCACCGAGTTGATCGGCCATCGCTTGCATGCCATAACAAATGCCGAGGATCGGCAAGCCAAGTTCAAACAACTCGGCCGGTACTGCTGGCTTGTCTTGGTCTAAAGTTGACTCTGGCCCGCCCGAGAGGATAAAACCGCGCGCCGCAAAACTCTGGATCTGGTCAAAACTCGCGTCCCAGGGATAGATCTCGCAATAAACACCCGCTTCGCGCACTCGGCGAGCGATCAATTGGGTATATTGCGAACCAAAATCCAGAATCAGGATTTTATCGTGATGTATGTTAGGCATATTTTTCAGGCATATTCTTCAGGCATAAGGTTTGAGCCGGCTAGACATGGTAATTAGGCGCTTCTTTGGTGATCGTGACATCGTGCACGTGAGATTCGCGCATACCGGCATTGGTTACCGTGACGAACTCCGGCCGAATTCGCATCTCTGCAATCGTGCCGCAGCCGACATAACCCATGCTGGAGCGAACCCCGCCAAGCAACTGGTAAATCGTGTTGGCCATCGGCCCTTTGAAAGGCACCCTGCCCTCAACCCCCTCAGGCACCAACTTTTCATCCGCGTTGTCCGCTTGGAAGTAGCGGTCGCGAGACCCTTTTTGCATCGCCGCAATTGAACCCATGCCGCGATAGGTTTTATAAGAGCGCCCCTGAAACAATTCAACATCACCCGGCGCTTCCTCGGTTCCCGCAAACATGCTGCCGATCATCACCGTGTGAGCGCCGGCCACCAAGGCTTTGGCCACATCGCCCGAGAAGCGAATGCCGCCATCGGCAATTAAAGGCACATCGGTGTCGCGTAGCGCTTCAGCCACATTGCTGATCGCGGAAATCTGCGGCACACCAACACCCGCCACAATGCGAGTGGTGCAGATCGAGCCTGGGCCAATTCCGACCTTGACCGCATCAGCACCGGCTTCCACCAAATCAAGCGCCGCCGCGCCGGTGGCAATGTTGCCACCAATGACTTGTAAATCCGGGAAATTCTGTTTAATCCATTGAATCCGCTCCAGCACGCCACGAGAATGACCGTGCGCGGTGTCAACCACTAGAACATCGACATCCGCTTCCACCAAAGCGCGCACCCGTTGTTCGGTGTCTGCGCCGGTGCCCACCGCAGCGCCCACTCGCAATCGATCAAATTCATCGGTGCAAGCTAGCGGGTGAACGCTTGATTTGGTGATGTCCTTAACCGTAATCATGCCGCGTAAATCACCGGCCGAATTGACCACCAAAACGCGCTCCAGCCGATGACGATGCAGCAGGTCCTCCACTTCTTGTTTGCTAGCGCCCTCACCCACCGTTACTAGTTTGTCGCGCGGCGTCATGATCGAAGAGACGGGTTGATCGAGGTTTTTCTCAAAGCGCAAATCGCGTTTAGTGACGATGCCAACCAGCCCGCTCTTGCCGATCACCGGCAGCCCTGAAATCTTGCGCTGCTGGGTCAGCTCAATCACGTCACGCACCAAGGTTTCGGGTGAAATCGTAATCGGATCTTTGATCACGCCACTCTCATATTTCTTAACTTTGGCAACTTCATGAGCCTGTTGCTCAATTGTAAGATTCTTGTGAACAATGCCGAGCCCGCCCTCTTGCGCCACGGCAATCGCCAGACGAGATTCGGTGACGGTGTCCATGGCCGCGGAAATCAGTGGAATGTTGAGGTCAATCGTGCGTGTTAAACGGGTTCCGAGCTGCGCCTCATTGGGCAGAATGTCGGACTTTGCTGGAACCAGCAAGACGTCATCGAAGGTAAGGGCTTGCTGACTTATTCGCATGGCGGCTCCGCTAGGGTTTTGCAAAGCGCGATTATAGAGTAATGCATAAGCTTGCGTAAGTAGGATCGAGCGAATTATGACTTCTCTAAAAACCAATCAAATTTAATCGAAATCGCACTCCCCAAACGCCCCCATCTCAAAGTGGCGATACGCCAGTTTCCACAATGCGCAAGCCAACCAAACAAGCTCAAACCTAAACGCATAACTAACCACTAGTCTTGTATTTTTCGAGACCGCCAATTCAACTTACTCAGCATGAGGATGGAGCGCCGCGAACGGTTCAGGCAGGCCGATTTTTGTCGCGTGGAAAGGCAAGGCAATGTCGCGCTAGAAATTTGACGTCCAAGGCCAGCAATAGTCACTGCCAACTATAAGAAAACTCGATCACAAAACGACCAACAAAACAAGCAAAACCAACGTTATTTGCTATAACAATTAGAGCAAATGTTCAAGTGTCAAGAATATGCCACCACTGGATAAACACTTGGTCATTAGCATAAACAGACTGCAGAGATTATCGCGGGATCTTTTAGCCGTGTTAGAACCATGATAAATCTTTCTCAGAGACACTGTAAAACACGGCAATAAGGCTCTGCGACGACCTGATTTCAGGCCTTTGTTCGCTAAAGTAGCCGATAAATTAACCCAGCAATAGAGTTAATGTTCTTATGGGCAGTTTTCGAAAGACTAATACCGTACCGCGGGTAGCTAGCCTGTGCTCGGTTTTGTCTGAATTGCCGGTTTTTGATCGGCTTAGTGAAACCTATCATGAAACCTGCAGCCGCCCTCCACCACGCCCAGTGGTGCTTGTTAGCGCAGAAATCAACCAAAATCACCCAAACATCACAACTAAGCCAGACCGAATTCTCAGAAAATTCGGACTCAGGGCTATGACGCAAATTAAAGCAACTAAAAATGCGTTCGCAAGAACCGATCACAATATGCTCATAGGGTTTGCAGCTGTCACCGCCTATTGCAACAAGGCCGACGCGAAGATGCCATTAAGCTCCTTCATCAATGCCCTTCAAACAGCCCAACCAAGACTCCCAGCTTTGCAGCACCTCTCGGATAAAACTCAGTTTCAGGGTTATTGCGTGGGCCTGCCATTGAGTAGTGGTAAGTGGGCAAGCAGCGAATAATGAGCATTCGCAAACCCCATAGTCGCGG
>CBDTWQ010000180.1:0-4586 GCA_965364115.1 uncultured Gammaproteobacteria bacterium
GCCTTCTCCAGCCGCGTTATCGAGTTTTTACAAAGCGCCTGAAAGGTTGTTATCAGAGAATTACCGCTAGCGGTTACCAATAGTTTTATCACTGACGAGATTAAATGTCTTTTCCAGCATCACAATATTTGTCAGCTGTGATCAATGCGCGCGGCACTTTCACGCCTTTGGGTGTATCCAGATCCTCTAGCTTCGTTTGCGAGGCAGTGTCAGAAGCTCTCTCAAGTTACTTCATCGTCGATGAACTTCAGGATCTTGCTAGCCAGTCAATCTCGAGGTTTGCAAACTCGGAGGCGGCTACGGTGACGCATTGTGCTGCGTCTGCAATCACGGTGTCGATTGCAGCCACGATGACTGGAATGTCGGAAGAACGAATAGCCGCACTTCCCGACACCCGAGGCATGGTCGATCGCGTCATTATACCTGCGCCTCATTGTGTCAACTATGGGCATTCAATTTTGCAGGCTATTCGTATTAGTGGCGCAACTCCCGTTGTTGCTGGTCAGAACGGAACTTGTTCTTTGCCAGATATCGAGCAGCAAATGCTTGAAAATAACGCCTGCTGTTTGTTGCTAGTTTCGTCAAAGCTGGTAACCCATGGAAAGTTGGATTTCGCAGCGGCTGTAAAGCTAGCGCATCAGTACGGAATTCCTGTCATTATCGATGGTGCTGCTCAAGACTTTCGAATTAATGAATTGATTCAAACTGAGGCTGACCTGGTGTTAGTCAGTGCGCAAAAGTATTTAGCGGCGCCGACGGCTGGCCTTGTTGTGGGAAAAAAACACCTCGTGGATGCAGTGAGAGCTCAAGAGAAGGGCCTTGGCAGGGGAATGAAAGCAACCAAAGAGGCCTTAGCCGGCGTTTTGGCCGCGATTCAACAGCGTGAGTCGTTAGACCTTGATGAATGGAGGAGGCTGGAGCAACTTAAGATCGATGATTTTATAGCGCGTTCTAATTCGATTGACGGCATCAACGCACGCGCAGAGCCTGACCCGACAGGTTTGCCATTTTCACGAGCCTATCTAACTCTAGATACTAGGATTACGCGATTTGATGCAACAGCAGTAGCAAGTCAATTGAAGTCGGGGGATCCCACCATCTGGGTGATAGAGCAGAACGCTGGAATGGGTGAGCTAGGCTTTGAATTAGTTCAAACAACCCCGTATGAGATGGATATTATTCTGCAACGAATATCAGAACTGACGAAATAGCTCTGGCAGTGGTTTTTGATTGTTGACCGCATAGTTTCGAGTTCTCTATTGCTTTCAATGTTAAGAAACTCGGTTTTTTGCCGAAGTAGGGTAGAGCACATTATTTTTTAGGCGATCGATGTCTTTACCTCAATTCTCAGTGATCATTATTTTCTCAATGGTTTGTTTCGACGCGACCGCGATTGAACGACGTTATCTTGCGGATTTTGAGGATTCACAGTGGCACTTGAAAGCCAATAGCGCTTTAGTCTGCGAGTTGGAGCATCATATTCCACTCTTTGGGTCAGCTGTTTTTACTCGTGAAGCGGGTCGTCCATTAAAGCTTGAATTACATTCGAAGTTGCACTTCGAACCCGGTATTAAAGTGGAGTTGCGTAGCGAATCGAGCCCTTGGGTTGAGGCTCGGGCAGATGTGTTGTTAGCGCGAATGGAAACTAGTGGCAAGCGCCATTTTTTCGATATTCCAAGCTTCGCCGCCGAGCAGGTCTATCAGCAGTTGAAGAAGGGCAGTCAGCCGGGTTTTTTAATTGATGGCGAACATCCCGCAATGGTGTCTTTGTCAGCGATTCGATTTACCCAAGCTCTGGGGGGGTTTAAGCGATGCGTGGCAGGGCTTTATCATGATAATTTCTACGATGTTCGAAACGACCTGATTCATTTTGAGAAAGACAGTGAATTCCCGCTGTTGGGCGAGGAAGAGCGAGCTTTTAGTCGAATGCTGAACTATTTTCGAATCGATGATTCGATCCGTGAAGTGGTGGTGACCGGGCATGCCGATAAAACCGGCGTTGCCTGCTATAACGATGGCCTATCGGAGCGTCGAGCTTGGTATGTGTATGAAATGCTGTTGGCCGAAGGAATGGAGCCGTCGCAGTTGCGAGTCGAATTTGTCGGCGAATCAGATCCTAAGAAAGAAGGTGGCAGCCCAAGCGCGTTAGCGGCTAACCGGCGAGTCGCGGTCGAACTTAGGCGCTGAGCCGCACCAATCGCATCAACTCATTCAGTCGTCGCGCGATAATCGCGAAAACTTTGAATTCCAGTAAATTTCGCCACCGCCTTCAATTTGTGATTGCGCGCGTCCCAAAATGAACAACACATCAGACAATCGATTGATGTACTGCCGGGTGACCGGGTTGAGCGGCTCTGCCTGGTCCAAATCGATCAACGACCGCTCCGCGCGACGGCAGATGGTGCGCGCGAGTTGCAGCATTGCAACTGATTGCGAGCCCCCCGGCAAAATGAATTCTTTCAGTGGGCCAAGCGTTGAATTGAATTCTTCCGCATTAGCCTCTATCGCCGTCACATAGGCTTCGGTAATCAATGACTTGCCTGGTTGGCAAAGCTCAGCGCCAATATCGAAAAGATCATGTTGAATGCCGAATAACAGCTGCTGAACCGCACCGTCTTCTAACGAGCTCAAAACCACCCCAATGCTGGCATTGAGCTCATCGATGTTGCCGAGGCAATGCACCCGCGCATCATTCTTCGCGAGCCGTTCGCCGCTCGCCATGCCGGTGGTGCCAGCATCGCCGGTGCGCGTAATTACTTTGGTGACTCTTTTACCCATTATTCGAAGTTATAGCCTGCAGTAAGAGTGAAGTTTCTGTCGGGGCTTGGTTGAAAAGCAGTCGTTCCATTATTGGTAACGAATTCGGCGTAGTTTTCATCGTTCAAGTTGTTAACTCTGAAACTCATGTCCCAAGACTTGTAAGTATAACCTAGCCCGACATTGATTAAGGTAATAGAACCGAGCTTACCAAATAGGTTGGCATTGTCTGCCTGCGCATAACGCGGTGAACTGTAGTTGGTCTCTAAAAATGTAGTGACGGAATCGTTGACTCGATAGTCTCCCCGAACCCTAATGATTTGATCTGAGACGCCTGAAATATCATTCCCGTTAAAGGTGCCTGAATGAAATTTGGCGTCCACCATTCCGAGCTCAGCCTTCAAAGAGAAAGCCGTGTTGAGCTGAGCTAGCCAGGAAAGGGTGACACCGTCGCGGCGAGTGTTGTCTAGGTTTACATTTTCACCAAAGGTGCCCGCGTTAGGATCATATTGGATTTCATTCTCGAGATCTAGTCGATAGAGAGAACCTATTAGCTGATGATTCCCGCGAGTTAGGTTGAATCCTAGTTCAAATGAATCGCCGGTTTGAGTCTCCAATATGAGGCCAACACCGGCTAGCGTAAGCTCGTTAACCTTAGCGAAGCGAAAATTCTGGTCAATTCGTGCACTAAAGCGAGTTTCCTCATCAATTTGGTATGCTAAACCTAATTCGTGCACGAAAATATCATCATTAATTTCAATTCCTGCTGGGAAAGCTCCAAATGAGCCCTCGTCTACCATGTCGTTCTCTACTTCAGAATATCGTGTGCCGAAAGTGAATCGTAATTTGTCAGTTAAGTCGGGCGTTAGTTGAAAAAAGAGGCTCCGAAGGTCTTGGTTGTTGCTAGTTTGGGTGATGCCAGGCCCAAAAAAGTCGTAGGGTATCTCTAGCGCGTATTCAATTGCTTCGAGATCGATACCTATCACGTAAGGCACCGCATAAGAATTTGAAATTAAACCAGAAACCTTAGGGTTAATGCTATTGTTTTTCCGTTTGCTAAAACCCACGTCGGGGCTAGGATTATCGCGAAAGCTTTGACGAATATCAGCATCTGTTTTTCGATGGGTCGCATCGATACTAAAACGATGTTGACCGAATTCTTGTGCAAAGCCCAAACGAAAAACACTAACTTCCTCATCCCGAAAATCGTCAATGAATCCAGAGTTACTCTGTTTGGGGTTTGCTTGGTATTCGGATTCAATCAAAGCACCAGGGAGTTCCAAATCATCACTAACCCTTTGGACTTCAAGAAAAGCAGCAGTTCCCGCTTCGTTGTAATCGAGGATGCCACTAAAATTAGTATTTTCCTGCGTGTTGTTGTCTCGGTAATGGTCTGACTCAAAATGACCCAATGATAATCGGTAGCCGAGAGTTTCATTCAATTGTTTTGACGAGGTGAAATCAACGCCGATGTTTTCATAACTGCCTAGTCGTGCAGTGATCTGTTGATAATCATCCTCTGGTTTTTTGGTGATAATGTTAATTACTCCGCCAACGGCTTGGTCGCCGTAGAGGCTTCCAGCGCTACCGGCTAGAACTTCGATACGCTCAATGTTCTTGGGTAATATGTGATGTAAATCAGGCGAAGCAGTGTCACTGTAATTAAGGCGTCGGCCATTCACTAGAACAAGTGTGTTGGCATTAGCTGTAGATGAAAAGCCTCGAAGGCTGATAGTAACCTCGGTGCCATTACCGAACAAATCATCGATCTGAACTCCTGGTATTCCGCGCAATAGCTCGCTGGTGGTCGCGATACCGCTGTTCTTAAT